>JALYXK010000053.1 GCA_030947145.1 Actinomycetota bacterium | reverse complement strand
AGGCGACACGCCGAGTTGCCGGCAGATCCCTCGCATCGTCGGTGTTTTGATCTCCCGGTGTCGCGGGATGGTTGTCCGTTGCCCGGTGGCCGGGTTCTCCCAGAGCTCGTGCTTGGCCGCTTGCCGGCTGAGCTGGCAGCCGTGAGCGGCGAGATGCCGCTCAAGCTCGCGCTTCTTCACGCAGCGATCTCGACCGACTCCACCAACGCCCACCCGGTCGGTGGAATCGCCTCCCCGCGAGCCCGACGATCCTCGAGCACCATCTCGATCGCGTCGCGCGCCATCTCGCGCGCTGCGTCAAGCGTCTCACCTTGCGTGTGGACCTCCGGCAGCTCCGGGACGTGCGCGTAGACCCAGCCATCGCCGGCGTCCTCGTAGACCACGTTGAAGCGAAGCGCGCTCATCTCTACCCGGAACGGTACCGGGAGCCGCCGCTGGCGATGCAAGTCTCCGATTGAGCCAGGGCAGAAGGTGATTATCTCCGCCCCGGCGTGCCGAGATTTCGCACTCCCGTCCGGATTGCTGGTAGAGCACGGCTATCGACGCTCTTATCCGAGGAGGGACCATGACCGTGCAACTGCTCGACGCCGCTGGCCGACGCCGCTCACCCGCGACGATGCCCGGCTACCGCGAGGGCTGCCCGCCACGCAACAAGGGAATGCGGTACCCGGCGGACCCGCCGCGCGTGGAGGAGATCATCGCCGTGATGCGCCAGGCCAGCGACGGGATTCACGGAGCGAGGATGCGAGCGTTGATCGTGGTGCTGTGGCGCGCCGGGCTGCGGATCCACGAAGCGCTGATGCTGAGCGAATCAGATCTCGACCCGCGACGCGGAGCGATCCTCGTACGCCGCGGCAAAGGCGGTAAACGCCGCGAGGTCGGGATGGACGACTTTGGCTGGGAGCACCTCACCCCATGGATCGACCATCGGATCCAGCTCCCCGTCGGTATGCTGCTGTGCGTGATCGGCGGCCCGACGCGCGGACGAGCCTGGTCTCAGGCCGGCGCCCGCGCAGAGCTAGGCATCTCGGCGCCAGCGCCGGGGTACGCCGGCGGTTCGCGCCGCACCAGCTCCGGCACGCCCACGCGGTCGAGATGGCCCGTGAAGGCGTTCCGCTCCCCGTCATCCAGAGGCAGCTCGGGCACGCCCACCTCGGAATTACCAGCACCTACCTCCAAGGCATCGACACCAGCGAGATCATCGAGACCATCCACGCTCGCCGCCCACCGATGCTCCCAGCAAGCGCCGGCCTCCGGCTCTGAAGAAGCAACGGGCTGTTGGTCCATGATCAAGGCGATAGCGGCTACACGACTCGGCACGAACCAGATCTGATGATGGACGGGCAGTTCGGCAGCCAACGGGCCGATTCGATCCGTCCGCGCGGTCGCACTCGCGGAGGCGGACAGGCTCGAGGAGCTGAGGCTGCGGGCACTCGAATACCGGATCGACGCGGCGCTGCGTGCATATGACATACTCGCGTCGGGGCCAATCCACGGAGCAAGGGCGAGCATGAGTGCGATCGGCACGGTGAGGCGGGTCGAGGCAGGCCTTGGCGCGAACGGGCGCTGTCCGAATCCGCCGAGCGTGGCCGTGCGGTTGTCCCGGGTGGTCGGCGTGCTGAGCTGCGTGGTCTGTGGGTGGTTGGTGCTCGGCGCCTTCTCTGCGCTCGCCGCTTCGCCGCTGTTCACGGCGGTGCCCGGTTCGCCGTTCGCGACGGGTCGGGCGCCGTCGTCGGTGGCATTCAACTCGTCCGGTGGGTTGCTGGCGACTTCCGACCTGGGACCATCCGCCGGCGGCGCGCCGCCAGGGCTTATCTCGATGTTCTCGGTGGGCTCAGACGGGGCTCTCACCGAGCTTGCGGGTTCGCCGACGAGCACCGGTGCCGGTCCGACCGCGGTGGCGTTCAGCCCGTCCGGCGCGCTCCTTGCGACCCCCAACTTCCAGCAGGACAACGGCACCACCGTGTCGGTGTTCTCCGTCGCTTCCGGCGGTGGTCTGACGCCGGTCGCTGGCTCGCCGTTTACCACCGACAGCGTCGACGCCCCGCATTCGCTCGCGTTCAGCCCGTCCGGCAGCCTGCTCGCGACCTCCGATATCCATACGTACGCCGGGGCACCGGCCCCCGGCAAGGTGTCGATGTTCTCGGTCGCGGCGGACGGCAGTCTCACCCAGGTCACAGGCTCGCCGTTCGACAACGGGGCCAGCAGCGCGTTTTCGATTGCCTTCAGCCCGTCCGGGCATCTGCTTGCGACCACCGATTACAGCACCGTGAACGGCGGCGCGATCTCGGTCTTCTCGGTCGCCTCTGACGGGAGTCTCACCCCGATCCCCGGTTCGCCCTACCTCACGCCTAGCGGGGCGGGTGCGAAGGGCATTGCCTTCAGTCCGTCGGGCGGGCTGCTTGCCGTCACCAACGATGGTGGCCTTGGTAACACCGTGTCGGTGTATTCGGTCGCCTCCGACGGGAGTCTGACGCAGGTTTCGGGTTCGCCATATCCCACGGGCGGCTTCCCTGAGTCGGTTGCGTTCAGTCCGACCGGCACTCTGCTGGCGACCGCTGACCAGGACAGCAACACCGTGTCGGTGTTCTCGGTTAGCTCAAGCGGACAGCTGACGCCCGTGGCGGGATCGCCGTATGCTACTGGCGGAGGTCCGGGCTCTGTGGCGTTCAGCCCGAGCGGCCTTCTCGCGACCGCCGACACGGGCGGCAACACGGTCTCGGTGTTCGCGCCGACGGCGTCCGGGTCGCCCGTGCCGGTCATCACGGCCGGTCCGACGATCACCGGCCAGCCGGTGGTCGGCCAGACATTGACCGAGGTCCACGGGACGTGGACGGGGAGCCCGGCGAGCTACAGCTACACGTGGAAGCGGTGCAACACCGCGGGTACCTCGTGTTCGACGATCTCGACCGCCCCAACGTACACGGTCACCACTGCGGATCTGGGCGACACGATCATCGTCCTGGAGACTGCCTCCAACGCCGGCGGTGCGAGTGTCCCAGCGAGCTCGGCCCCGACTGCGACGGTCACGAAGCCATCGACAGCGACGCCGCCGACGGACCTGACCTCGCCAACGATCTCGGGCCGGGCGGTCGTCGGCGCGACGCTAACGGAGGGGCACGGAACCTGGACGGGAAGTCCGACTCGGTTCGGTTACACGTGGAAGCGCTGCAATACCGCCGGGACAGTGTGTGTCACGGTCTCGGATGCCCGGAGCTATACCGTCCGGACCGCCGATCTGGGCTCCACCATCCTCGTGCTAGAGACTGCGTACAATGCCTTCGGCGCCAGCAGTCCGGCCAGCTCTTTCCAGACCGCGACAGTGACCAAGCCCTCGGCCGCGAAGCCGCCGGCGAACACCGAGCCTCCCGCCATCACGGGCCACGCGGTCATCGGCCAGAAGTTGACCGAATCCCACGGGAGGTGGACCAGTGGCCGCCGCTTCAGTTACAAGTGGTACGCGTGCCGTCGGTCCGGCGAGGAATGCACGGTGATCCCAGGCGCCACGGGTCGCAGGTTCAGGCTCACCGTCGCGGTGCGGGGCGACGAGATTCGGGTGCGGGAAACGGCATACAACAAGGCCGGCGCCAGCGCCCCTAGACGGTCAGCTGCGACGAAGAAGGTCCGCTAGGCCAGTCGGCGATGTGCTTTCGCGCGTAGCGGCCGCGCTTTCCATGCGTTGCAACACTCTCCGGGCCGACGGGCAGAGTTCTGCATTGGTCCAGCGGCGAGTGCTGTCTCCGGCAGCGAGGGTTTCGGTCCATCATCATCAAGGCGAAAGCGCGATACTCACGGGATGAATTGGCGCCCGGCCCGGGGTGAAACCCGCCGCGGATCTCTGGTAGGCGAGATCTCCATCGGCTCAGGGCTACACGGTGATTGACACTGAGCTACGACATCAGCTCGATGAACTCATGCTCGAGACACTGACTGCGGGAGCGATTATCGCGGGGCGCGGTCCCGACGAGGTCCGCACGGTGGACCGCTGGTCGGACCAGCGCTATGGCGCGGTTCTCTTCTGGGTTGACGCCGCATTGGATCTTTACGGCAGTGGCGCAGCCGTCCTTGACGCGCGGCACGCTCGGCGATCAGGCCACGACGCGTGGACGGCGCTCGGGGCCGGTGGGATGAGTATCGAGACCGCCGAGCGCATCCTCGACGGCCGGCCGCCCGGTCTGCACCGCCTCGGAGGCGGCTCGAGCGATCCATTGCGGATCACGATCGGCATCGCTACCAGCGACGTCGCAGTGATTCGTCTCGAGAGCAGCGAAGGATCGACCGACCGGCAGCCGGGAACCGACGGCTTCTTCATCATCGGCATCACCTTCGAGGACCCCATCACCTATGCCTACGGAGTCGATCACGGCGGTCAGTCGATCCCGGGCGAGCGAATCCTCCTCTAAGCGCGGGAGCAGTCCGCCCGCAGGCACACAAGAGTGCTGGTCGATGACCGAAGCGAAACTGTTGTGCCGCCCCGCTTTCCGCGGTGTCGGGTGGCCCGGGGGAATCGCACCCCCGGCTCCCTCGGATCCCGGCGTGACAGTCTCCCGTCACCGGGCTCTTCTGATCAGCCTTCAGGCGTAGGAGCGGACCACGCTCCAGTGGGCGAACAGGCCGGGCGCTCGTTGGAGCAG
>JALYXK010000042.1 GCA_030947145.1 Actinomycetota bacterium | reverse complement strand
CGTGGTCGCCTACGAGCACGTGCTGATCGCCTTGGATCTCAAGCGCACCGGCGAGACACAGATCTCGACTCACTACAAGATCCCCAAGGACGTCCGCGCCGGCACCGGTTTCTGGGGCGCAGCGCGCGGCTACCTGAGCCACCACATGTGGATCGACCACGGGGTGATTCAGGAGTACCAGATCCTGGCTCCCTCGACCTGGACCGCCTCGCCTCGGGATTCCGCCGGGAACCCCGGGCCCTGCGAGCAGGCCGTGGCCGCCACGCCGTTGTTGAGCCCGGGCCCAGGCTATATCGACATCATGCGCACGATCCGCAGCTTCGATCCATGCATGCCGTGCGCGGCGCACTAGTTCTCGTGGTCTGACTCGAAGTTCGGCGGCACCGTTCCGGTCGGGACGGGCCGCCCGAAGTGGGGATAGCTACAAAGTGGTGACAGCTAACGGTCGCTGACGCAGCGCTAAAGGTGGCTGACGCGCAGCTACGTGACGACCTAGAGCTAAGGTCGTTGACGCAGGGACCAGCAGCTCTGCCCCGAGTGCGACGAGGATCTGCTTCCCGACGCAGTCCTCGCCGCCTGGCCGACCCTCTGCTTGCGAGCGCAATCCCTACTGACGAAACGACGAGGACTGCCAGCGGATTCCAGCTCCGTCCTTGTCGCTGCTCTGACCGCTGGTCGGTTGAGGCTCCTGGGATAATGCTTGCTCTTCTCCGAGCCGGGCCACTGCTCCTTCGAGCGCCCTGCGGCCCGCGTCGAGGTCCGCGTTGATCGCGGTCGTGACCTGGCCGATCGGCGCGGCCTCCTCGCTGACCGCCACGACGGCATCGATGATGACCTCCAGTTGGCGGACCACCTGCCAGAGGATGAACGCCACGCGGATCAGATAGCCCGCCAGCACGACCACCAGCAGCCCGACGCCGAAGAGAGTGGCAACCGCTACAGCCGGCATCGCATCAACTCAGCCTTTCCAGTGTACGGCCGTAGCGCTCCAGCTCCGGGCGGACCTGCGCGACCAGCCTCTGCGTCGTCGCCAGTTCGCTCACGGCGTCGGCGATGTGGGGGGCGAACAGGCCGACCTTCGGCGCGATGTCGTCGGCCAACGCCTTGATCTGCAGCGCGGGTCGCAGCAGGCGCTGCAGGACGAGGACCACCACCGGGAGGACCACGGCCACGAACACGATCACCCCGATCCACCAGATCGTCATGACATCCTCGCGGTCTGGCCTCGATCACGCGCGAGCCGCTCGGCCTTGTCGGCGGCGACCGGCACGGTGCCGGCAATCTCCTCCAGCGCCCAGTTGATCTTCGACACGTTGGGCCGCACGGCCAGCAGCTGTCGCTCCACGGCGTGGGCGCCCCAGGTCACCTCGTGGAGGGTGGCGACGATCGACCGCAGCTGTCCCGAGATGACCAGCAGGAAGGCGGCGAGCACGACCACCAGCGCGACGATCTCGGCCACGCTCAGGATGATCAGTAGGGTCTGGCTCATCGCTCGGACAGCATCTTCTCGTGGCGGATGAGCTCATCTCGCAGCGCGAGACCGATCGACGCCGTGCCGGCGAACTGATACATCCCCGTGGTGTTCTGCGCCACTCGCCTGGTCACTGTCCAAAGCGTCGTCACGCCCACGTCGATGTCCCGGACCAGCCTGTGCAGAAGTGTCAGCACGGCGATCACCACGAGGACGACGACCAATCCCAGTCCCAGCGAAACCTCCCAGAAGACCGCGTGCTCAGAACTCAGTGCAATCACGTTCACCGCATACCCTCCCGATTAGTACCCTGCAGCGACTCACGCGCAGCGGCCGCCGCCTTCCAGATCCCAGTCAACGACACGTTCGTCTTCTGCACCTCCCACACCGGCAGCGTAGCCTCGCGGGCCCGGTCCATGACATCGATTCCCTCTCGGGCCTGGGCGCCGATCCGCGACGCGAGCGCGAGGATCGTGGCCGCGACAACCACAACGACGACGACGATCGCGAAGCCGATCCCAATCCCGACGTACCACCAAGTATTGTGTCCGGCGATATGCGGGACCGGTGCACTCGTTGTCAACGCCATCAGCCACATCATCTCAACTCCTTCTCCCGAACGGACCGAAAGCCTACCAGCTCTAGGCGAAACGCATATACTCTCAATCAGGAGGCCCGCCGATGAGTCCACCGATCACCCGATCCGCAGCTGCACTGAGACGCCCCTCGCCCCGTCGCGGCGCGGGAGCGGGCGCTCGGGCACCCCAGGGCCTCGGACCGTCCCGGGGCAACATTGCCCGGCCGTTCGCGCTGGTCGTCGGAGTTGTCTATCTCGCGGCCGGCCTGATCGGCTTCGGCGCGACCGGATTCAGCGGCTTGGTGGAGAGCCACGGCCCGTCCCTGCTTGGACTTCACATCAACATCTTCCACAACATTTTTCACATCGTGGTCGGGCTGGCCTTCATCGTGGTCTCGCAGGTCCGCGACACGGCGATCACCCAAGGAGTCCTGATCGGGGGAGGAGTCATCTACCTGGCCGCGGCACTGCTCGGCTTCCTCGACAAGCTTCCGATCATCGCCGTCAACGGCAGCCTGGCCCTAGATAACTTCTTCCACCTCTTCTCGGGCGCGGCGGCGGTCCTGTTCGGGGTGCTGGCGGCCCAGCAGCAGTCACGGGCCGCACCGCCTTCGCTCTGACCATCCAGGGACCGAGCTGAGCCAGCCGCCACAGCCCAGCGGCACGACGGCGGGGGAACCCCTGGCCGGGGGATCCGGCGCCGGGGAACCCCGGCGCCTTCCGCCCCTCCCCGCCGGCCGGTGGCTGGCGCTGGGTGCCATCACGCTGCTGCTGCTCGGCATCGGCGCTTGGTGGCTCGGTCAGCAGCTCGGATCCTCCTCGCCGTCCCGGCCAGTCACCCATCGCTCGGCGCCCGCGCCGTCTGGCCTCGTTTCCTTCCGGGACTCGGCGGGCGAGTTTACGATCAGCTATCCGTCGAGCTGGCAGCAACTTCCGTCGACCGACCCTCAGGTCGCGCTACTCGCCGGCAGCAGCGATGGCGCCTCGGTACTGGTGCGCAAGACCCCGCTCGGCGCGCCGGTGACCGCCGCCAACCTCGGCGCGGGCAAGACGCTCGCCGATCGCGTGGTCAAGAGTGGCAAGCACGTCACCTTTCTCCGCCCCCCCGAACAGGTGACGCTCGGCGGCCTGCCCGGTTACCTCTACCTGTACACCTTCGACGTCGCCGGCACCGCTCAGCGGGGCGCGCACGCCCACTACTTCCTGTTTGCGGGCACGACGCTGATCACGCTGGTATTCCAAGCGCTGCCGGCGAACCAGATCCTCTCGCTGGCTCCGCTGTTTGACCGGATCGCCGGCACATTCCGGACGTCGGCGGGTTGAGGCAAGCGCGGGCGGTCGCTCGCGCAGTGTCCGTCTCAGCTTTGAGTTGACAGGGCTGGTGGGGCGGTTCAGCCAGAACGGCGCGAGTTCGTGTGAGCTGCGCGAGGATGTCCTCGACGGCCGCCGTCCTGGTGAAATGACTGGTGAGGGTCCGCAACTGACAGAGTCGCGGACCCCCTACTGGCCGCAGGACGGAGTGGGTCCCAGCAGATTGATCAGCCGCGAGCAGTCGATGGAGTTGGCGTGGCCGTGGATCGTCGCGGTCCCGTTGCCGGTGCCCACGCCCGCCAGGATCCGGTCGAAGTCGCTCTTGAGCAGCTTGGATAGGGCGATCACGACTTGGGCCCGATTGTTGATGTCGATGACGCCGATCCGGATCTGTCGTGCCGTCGAAAGGATCGTCCCCAGGTTGCCATGGATCCGGTTGACGTTCCCATTGATCGAGCCGTCGCTGGCCCCGACCGGTCCCACCACGCTCTCGACGGTGGCGACGCGGCTGTGAATCGAGCCGACGCTACCGCCGATCGAGGCGACCGACCCCGAGATCGACTGCACGTGGGTGTTGATCGAGTTGACCGTCGAGTTGATCGCGTGAACCGTGCCGTTGATCGCACGGGCGTTCGAGTTGATCGTGTTGACCACCCCGTTGATCGAGCCCGCCGTGCTCAGGATCGCCCCCGCCCTGGCGTCGATGTGCCCGGCGGCGGTGATCACCTGCCTGAGCTCGCCCACCAGGGGCCGCGCTGCGTGGTTGATCTTCGCCGCGATCCGGGCCGTGCGGCCGGCCAGCGCCACCGAGGCGAGATTCTTGTCGATCGGGCCGACCTGGGCGTTTACCAGCTTCACCCGCTTGTTGATCTGCCGCGCGTTGGTCAGGGTTCCGGTCAACATCAGCACCGCGGCCAAGGCCCAAGCGATGACGATCACCAGGATCACCCCAGCGAGGCCCGAACCCAAGCCGATGGGGCGCTCTTCCCTC
>JALYXK010000037.1 GCA_030947145.1 Actinomycetota bacterium | reverse complement strand
CAACAGCCCCGCGTTCGCGAGCTGCCCGTTCTGCAACGTGCTCGTCCACCACGCCTGGCCGACGGTGCTGCTGCGGATCAAGGTCCTGGCCGCGCTGGCCGTGGCCGGCGCCGCCTACGTGCTCTGGCGCGCCCACCGGGCCCGCGCGAGCTGGAGCTTCTCCGGTGAGCGCGAGCACGCCCAGGCCACGGTGGTCGTCCTTGGCATCCTGGGCGTCGTCTGGTTCGTGGTCATCGCGATCCTCACCCAGGCCGGATTCTCGGGCAACAACCGCTACCTGGTGCTGGGCTCGGCGCTGATCGAGATCGCCGGTGCCGTCGGCTGGGGGTGGCTGGCGATCGAGCTCGGGCGGCTGGCCGGGAGACGGCTGGCCGGCAGGCGGTTGGGCGACGGGCGCAGCCGCGTCTCGAGGTCCGGCCTCGGCGTCGCCGGCGTGGCGATCGCCGCTCTCGCGTTCCTGCTCCTGCCCAACTTCGTCGGCACCAACCTGATCGACGTCCAGCGGACTCACCGTTCGCTGGTCTACCAGGCCCAGCTGCGTCAGGACGTCACCAAGATCGTCTCCGACTACGGCGGCGCCAAGAAGCTGCTGGCCTGCGGCACCGTGATGACCGAAGGCTTCCAGGTGCCGCTGGTGGCCTGGACGCTGGGCACCCACACCGAGGTGATCGTGCCGCCGCCGCCGGGCACGCTGGCGCCGGCCTCGGCTGCGCCGGGCGTGATTCTCCAGGCCCGCGACACCCGTCACGCGGCGCTCCTGCCCCTGCCGGCGATGATCATCAACTGGGAGCGCGAGGGCGTTCATTACCGGCTGGTTACCCATCAACGCACGTTCAGGCTGTTCACGGCCTGCCGAAAGTAACCTGAGGCGCGCCATGGCCACCGCAACCGCACCCCGCACGCAGCGCACCCCGCCGATTCCGGACCTCCGCGTGCGCTGGCCGGGGTGGTTCACCCGGCTGCCGCCCTGGGCCCGCATCGGGGCCGTGCTGTTCGTGCTGATGGCCGTCTCGGTGTTCATCCGCACCCGCTACCTCAGCGGGCAGTTCTGGATGGATGAGGGGCTCTCGACCGGCATCTCCTCGCACTCGCTGAGCGCGATCCCCGGTGTCCTGCGGCACGACGGCTCGCCGCCGCTCTACTACATGCTGCTGCATGTGTGGATGAGCGTCTTCGGGATGACCGAGGCCGCGACGCACTCGCTGTCGCTGGTCTGCGCGCTGCTGAGCATCCCGGTCGCGCTGTGGGCCGGGTGGAGCCTGTTCGGAGAGCGCACCGGGTTCATGACCGCCGTGCTGTTCGCGTTCAGCTCGTGGTTGACCCAGTACAGCCAGGAGACGCGGATGTACTCACTGATGGGCCTGCTCGGGTTGCTGGCCACCGCCGCGTTCCTGCACGTGTTCGTGTTCCGCCGGCGCAAGTACCTGATCCTGTTCGCGATCGCCCTGGCCCTGATGCTGTACACGCACGCGTGGGGAATCTTCTTCGGGGTCGGGTCGGCGATCACGGTGCTGATCCTGATGCGATTCAGCGACGAGCCCCGCGCGCTGCTGAGGGACGCGCTGCTCGCCTATCTCGGCGCTTTCGTGCTGTTCCTGCCCTGGCTGCCGAACTTCATCTACCAGGCCACCCATACCGCCGCGCCGTGGGACTCTTCACCGCGCTTCGGCGCGCCGGTCCAACTGGCCCGTGATTTGCTCGGCGGCGACCGCGTAGCCATACCGCTGCTGATCACCGCCGTGATCGGCTTCGCCAGCCTGGTCGGAAAAGCCAAGCGCCGCTCCCGCGAGGCCACGCTCCTGTGGGCGCTGATCGCGCTGCCGGTGGCCACGCTCGCGCTGGCCTGGATCGCCTCGCAGATCACCCCCGCCTGGGTCTCGCGCTACTTCGCCCCCACGCTCGCGGCCATCCTGCTGCTGGCGGCCTGGGGGATGGCCCGCGCCGGGATCGTCGGCGCGGTCATCCTGGTGGTCACGGTGATCCTGCTGGCCAACCCGGCTTCGTTCACGCCGAAGTACAAGAGCGACATGCGCGACGTGGCCGGCGAGATGGCGCCGCTGGTGCATCCCAGCGATCTGGTGATCGTGGCGCAGCCCGAGCAGATCGCCCTGAATTGGTACTACTTACCCGGCGGGCTCAGATACGCCAGCACGATTGGGCCGGTCCAGGACCCGCGGTATATGAACTGGGTCGACGCCCTACCCCGCCTGCGCGCCGCGAATCCTGCCGCGACGCTGCCCCCGCTGATTGCTAGTCTCCGGCCCGGACAGCAGATCCTGTTCGTCCGCCCACTGACCGAAGGGGCGCAGAGCTGGGAGGCCTCCTGGACCCAGCTCGTGCGGCGCCGCGCGGCGCAGTGGGGACAGATCCTCGCTTCCGACCCGCAGCTGAAGCCGGTCGCGTGGGCACCACACACCTACCGGGGCGCCTGTTGCGTCGCCGACAGCGCGATTCTCTACACAAAGGTTTCCTAACCAGGTCCGGATATGCCCGACACCCCTCCTCTTCAGCCCCCCGCTCGCGGCGCGGAGATCACCCCTGAGCATCCCGTCGTGGTGCTCGGCGGCGGCCCCGCCGGCCTGACCGCCGGTTACCTGCTGGCCAAGCAGGCCAAGTCGGTGATCGTGCTCGAGTCGACCGATCAGGTCGGCGGCATCGCCCGCACCGAGGTCCGCGACGGCTACCGCTTCGACCTCGGAGGCCACCGCTTCTTCACCAAGGTCAAGGAGGTCGACGACCTCTGGCACGAGATCATGAAGGAGGAGTTCCTCAAGCGCCCACGGCAGTCGCGGATCTACTGGAACAAGAAGTTCCTCGAGTACCCGCTCGACGGGATGGACGTGATCAGGAAACTGGGTCCGGTCGAGCTGACCCGGGTCGGGGTCTCCTACCTATGGGCGGCAGTCAAGCCCAAGGGCAACGAGGAGACGGTGGAGCAGTGGGTCTCCAATCGCTTCGGCAAGCGCTTGTACAACCTGTTCTTCAAGACCTATACGGAGAAGGTCTGGGGGGTCCCGTGCTCTGAGCTTCGGGCCGAGTGGGCGGCCCAGCGGATCAAGGGCCTGTCGTTCTTCAGCGCGGCCAAATCCGCCTTCTTCGGCAACCGTGGCGACAAGATCAAATCGCTGATCTCCGAGTTCAACTACCCGCGCTACGGTCCGGGTCAGATGTGGGAGCAGATGCGCGACGACATCCGCGCCGCCGGCGGCGAGGTGCGGATGAACGCGCCCGTGACCCGGCTGCGGTTCGCGCCGGATGGCCGCGTCACCGAGGTCGTCGCGGGCGGGGAAACGCTCACGCCGAGCCACGTGATCTCCTCGCTGCCGCTGCGCAGCACGGTCGCGATCAGCGAACCGGAGGCGCCGGTCGATGTCCGCGACGCGGCCCGTGGGCTGCGCTATCGCGACTTCCTCACGGTCGCGCTGGTGATCGAGGGAGAGGACATGTTCCCCGACAACTGGATCTATATCCATGAGCCGGGCGTCAAGGTCGGGCGGATCCAGAACTTCCGCTCGTGGAGCCCGTGGATGGTGCCGAACCAGACCGACGCCTCGATCGGGATGGAGTATTTCTGCTTCGAGGGCGACGAGCTATGGCGCATGGCCGACGACGACCTGGTCGAGTTCGCCACCAAGGAGATCCAGCAACTCGGGCTCGCGAAGGCGGCAAAGGTCAAGTTCGGCTTCGCCGTGCGCGTCCACAAGGCCTATCCGATCTACGACGCCGAGTACGGCGAACGGCTGGAGACGATCAAGGGTTGGCTCGCGACTTCGCCCAACCTGACCCAGGTCGGCCGCAACGGCCTGCACCGCTACAACAACTCCGATCATTCGATGCTCACCGCGATGCGCGCGGTCGACAACATCCTGCTCGGGACCAACCACGACATCTGGGCGGTCAACGCCGAGAGCGTCTACCACGAGGAGCATCAGGAGTCCGAGCAGCCGTACATCAACCCGCCGGATACCAAGGCGATGGAGCAGCCGCTCGCCTCCGAGCGGTAGTGGCGCCGGGTGCGGGCACTGGATAGGGTGCCGCCGATGCTCGGGTTGCTCGCC
>JALYXK010000033.1 GCA_030947145.1 Actinomycetota bacterium | reverse complement strand
CCCGCCGCGCAACAACGATCTGGCGGACTAGGCCGAAGCCGAGGTCGGGCTCTCGGCGGCGACCTCGCGGAACAGCCCGGTGACCACGAATACGACCTGTTCGGCGATGTCCACGGTGTTGTCGCCTACGCGCTCCAGGCAACGCGCCACCAGGATCATGAACATCGCCCACTCGCGCAGCTCCAGATCGTCACCGACCTCGACGGCGCGACGGAAGATCTGGCGGTTGAGCCGGTTGATCTCGGCATCTTGGCGGACCAGATCCTGGGCCAGCTCGACGTTGCGTTGCGAGAACGCCTCCTTGGCCTGCGAGACCTGGGAGCGGGCGAGCTGCCCCATCCGCTCGATCGCGTCGAGGATGTCCTTGTCCTTGGGCTGCTCGTGGCCCGACAGCGGCACCAGCTTGGCCACATTGACGCACTGATCGCCCATTCGCTCGACGCAGCGGATGATGTGCAGCAGGGCCGCCACGATCCGCAGATCGGTGGCCACCGGAGCCTGCCGGGCCAGCAGCGACAGGAGCCCCTGGTGCACCTCCAGATAGCGCCCGTCGATCCGGTCGTCATCGGCCACCACCATCGAGGCCAGCTCGACGTCCTGGTAGGTCAAAGACTCGAGTCCGCGATCGAGCTGCTGGATCACGATGTCGAGCCCGCCCATCGTCTGACGCTCGAGCTCCTTGAGCGACTCCCGGAACTGGTGTCGCGTCTCTTGCATGGCGCTGCCCTACCCGAACTTCCGAGGGAATTCGTTGGCGGAATGTCGCATCGTGCCTCGCTAGCCGAATTTCCCAGTGACGTAGCGCTCGGTTCGTTCGTCCTTGGGATTGGTGAAGATCGTGTTCGTGGCGGCGTGTTCGACCAGCTGGCCGTCGAGCATGAACGCGGTGGTGTTGGCCACGCGCGCGGCCTGCTGCATGTTGTGAGTCACGATCACGATCGTGTAGCGCTCCTTGAGCTCGTCGATCAGCTCTTCGACCTTGAGCGTGGCCACCGGGTCGAGCGCCGAGCAGGGCTCGTCCATCAGGATCACCTCGGGCTCCACGGCCACGGTGCGAGCGATGCACAGGCGCTGCTGCTGGCCGCCCGACAGGCTGACGCCGGGCTCGTTCAGCCGGTTCTTGACCTCGCCCCAGAGCCCGACCGACCGCAGCGCCTTGTGGACCCGCTCGCGCAGGTTATCGCCGCGCTGGCCGGTCAGCCGCAGCCCGGCGGCCACGTTGTCGAAGATCGACATCGTCGGGAACGGATTCGGCTTCTGGAAGACCATCCCGATCAGGCGGCGCACCGAGGTGACGTCGACTCCCGGATCGTAGACGTTGAACTTGTCCAGGGTGACGCTGCCCTCCGCCCGCGCGCCGGGGATCTCCTCGTGCATCCGGTTGATGCAGCGGACCATCGTCGACTTCCCGCACCCGGACGGACCGATGATCGCCGTCACCTGGTGGGCCGGAAAGCCGATGCTGACTCCCCTGACCGCATGCTGAGAGCCGTAATAGGCGTGCAGGTCATTCAGCACCACGCCGTGGCCATCGGCCGCCGCCGGCGACTCGGAGCCGGTCATCTGGCCCGGTGCTTGGTTCCGGGCCGGGGGCTCTGCGGTGGACAACTCGGCTGGCTCCTTGCTCTGCGTATCAGGGGGGATCATGCCAGGCGGCTCCTTCGTTGGGCAAAACGCGCGATCAGGTTGAGGATCAGGATCATGGCCACGAGCGTCAGCGCCGCTCCCCAGGCTCGGTCGTAGAAGTTGCTGGTGTTCTGGCCGAGGTCGCTGAAGATCTGCGTGGGGAGCGAATTCATCGGCTGGCCCAGACTGCCGGTGAGCACGTGCGCGGCGCCGATGGTGAACAGGAGCGGAGCGGTCTCGCCGGCGCCACGGGCGATGGCCAGCAGCGAACCCGTGACCAGGCCCGATCTCGCCGTGGGCAGGACGACCCGGGTGACCACGCGCCAGCGGGGTGCGCCGAGGGCCAGTGCCGCCTCCCGTAGGCTGGCCGGGACCAGGCTGAGCACGACCTCGGCCGAGCGGATAACGATCGGCAGCATCAGGAGCGCGAGCGCCAGCGCTCCCTTCCAGCCGTTGGCGTCACCGCCGACATGACTGACCACCAGCACGATGTAGATGAACAGCCCGAAGACGATCGAGGGGACGCCGGTCATCACGTCGACGAAGTAGCGCACGAGGTTGGCGAACCGCGACTCCTTCCCGTACTCGGTCAGGTATAGCGCGACGCCGATCCCGGTCGGCACGGCGATCAGCGTGGCCAGGCCGATCATCTCGATCGTGCCCAGGATCGCGCTGCGGATCCCGCCGATATCGCACGGCGGAGGCGGCGGCGCACCGGGGACGTGCGGGAAGCATTGACTGAGGTTCGGATCCGTGGTGAGGAAATGTCCGCTCACCGAGCCCAGTCCCTTGTTCAACAGGTAGTAGAGGATCAGCACCAGCGGGATCAGCGCGATCGCCGTGCCGCTGGCCAGCACTCCCCGCATTATCTTGTCGCTGCGGCGGCGGCGAGGGCTGATCGACGGGAGACCGGACGGTGGCGATGTGGTCGTGCTCATGCCGAGCCCGCTTCCGGCTCGAGCTCGGTGATCCCGGGCAGCGCCCCACCCGCACCCGACCGGCGCCAGCTGCGCCCGCCCACCCGGCCCGCGCGCACCACGTACTGGCGGGCGATCAGGTTCACGGCCAGGGTCAGCACGAACAGGATCAACCCTGCGGCCACCAGCGATGACTTGTACAGCGGCGTGCTCTCGGCCTCGCCGAACTGCAGCGCGATCACGCCGGCCAGCGACTGTCCCTGCTGGAAGATCGAGTGCCCCAGGGTCGTCGAACCGCCGATCACGTAGGCCACGGCAATCGTCTCGCCGACCGCGCGGCCGAGGCCGAGCATGGCGCCGCCGGTGATCCCCGGCCGGGCGTATGGGAGCACGGCGACCCGCAGCATCTCCCAACGGGTCGCCCCGAGCGCCAGCGCCGCCTCCTTGTGCTCGGCAGGCACGGTGGCGATCACCTCACGGGAGATCGCCGAGACAATCGGCAGGATCATGATGGCGAGGATCAAGCCGGCGACGAAGTAGCTCGGTCCGGCCACCGGTCCGGCCCAGAAGGGCAGGAACGAGAAGGTGTTGGCCAGCCACTGCTGGAAGCCGCGGAGCTTCGGCGCGAGCACGATGAAGCCCCAGAGTCCGTAGACGACCGACGGCACCGCGGCCAGCAGGTCGACCAGGATGGCCAGCGGCGCGCGGGCCCGGCGCGGGCACAACTCGGTCAGATAGAGCGCCGTGGCCACCGCGACCGGAACGCCGATGACCAGCGCGACTCCGGCGGTCAGCAGGGTTCCCAAGAGCATCGGCCAGGCCCCGAAGGTGCAGGCGTGGCCGGTGTCACAGGCCGCGCCCGGGCCCAGCTGGGAGATGTCCCAGTTGTTGTGGAACAGGAAGGGCAAGACGCCGACGTGACTGAACGCGCTCGAGGACTGGCCGACCAGCACCACGAAGAAGGCCCCCAGCAGCACGAGCACCCCGGTGGCTATGCCCGCGAGGCCGAACTGCAGTATCTGGTCCGGAAGGCGACCCAGGCGCGAGCGCCCGAGGGATGGGCGCCCGCCGCTGATCGTGACGTGAGCCTCCACTACTGGCTTTCTAGGAGACCGGCGACCCGTTGCAGGTCATGGTCGCCAGCTGCGCTTTGTCCTTGGCCAGTAGCGGAAGCGGAAGCGGCGCGTAGTCGAGCTGCTGCTCCACCATCTGCCCGGCACCGAGGCCATAGGTCAGGAACCGCTTGATTCCCGAGGCCGCGGTCTTGGAGCGACCCGCCTTGCACATATCTCTGTAGATCACGATGAACGTCTGGGAGGTGATCGGGTAGGAAGACGCGCCCCCGGCGTTGATCGTGCTGACGGTCAGGTCCGGCGGGACCGCAGCCCCCACCGCCGCGGCCGAGGCCGCCTGCAGCGTCGGCTGGACGAACTGGCCCGCCTTGTTCTTGATCGCCGCGGTGGTGAACCCGTTCTGCAGGGCGTAGGCCTGCTCGACGTAGCCGATCGCGCCTGGTGTCTGCTTGATGGCCGCGGCCACGCCGGCGTTCTTAGGGGCGCCGGTGCCGACCGGCCACTTGGCGGTCTTGTCGGGCACTCCGGCCACCTGGATCCATTGCGGGTCGTAATCGGCCAGGAAGGTGACGAAGCCCTTGGTCGTCCCCGACGAATCCGAGCGGTGGACGACCGTGATCGACGAGCCCGGCAGGCTCACGCCGGGATTCAGTGTCTTGATCGCCGGGTCGTCCCACTTCTTGATCGTGCCGAGGAAGATCTCGGCCAGGGTCTTGGGGTCGAGCTTCAGGCCGGCCTTCACGCCGGACAGGTTGTAGGAGACGGTGATCGCACCGAAGGCGATCGGGAACTGCAGCACCGCGCCCTTCCCGGCCTTGACCTCGGTCGGCTTCTCGGCCGGGTCGCTGCCGGCGAAGTCGATCGTCGAGCCCTGCAGGCCGGCGATCCCGGCGCCCGAGCCGAGCGGGTTGAAGTTGACGGTCAGGCCCTGCTTGGACAAGTTCTGGCCCCACTGGTCGTAGATCGGAGCGGCGAACGTCGATCCTGCTCCGTTGATCGTCGCTGAGCCGCCGGACGAACTGACCGGCGTGGACGCGGGCGCGCTCGACGCGCCGGAAGCGCTGGAATTCGAACTCGAACTGCTGCTGGAGCCGCACGCGGCGATGCCGAGCGACGCGGCGACGGTCATCGCGACCGCGCCAAAGCGACTGTTTCTCAACTTCTTTCTCCTTATTCGATGTGCGCGAAGTCTCCGGGCAACCCGGGACGCAGGTGTTACCTGCTTGTGAACCGCCCGTTTTGGTCTTGTTGGTGTTCAGCGGCCAGCCGGTAGCCGAAGCCGAAGTGCGTGTGGATGAAGCGCCAGCCCGGCAGCACCCTCTCGAGCTTCACCCGCAGCTTGCGGACGTAGACGTCGACGGAGCGATCGCCGGGACGCAACTCGCGCCCCCAAACCAGGCTGAACAACTCCTCGCGGGACATGATCCGGTCCATGCGCCGCGCCAGCTCGGTGAGCAGGCGCAGCTCGCGGATCGACAGCGTCAGCGTGCGACCGTCAGCGCGGACCAGGTGCTCGTCGGGGTAGATCTCGAGCGGACCGACCTTGAGCACTTCCCGCCGCGATGATGCCGTTGCCGCCACTGCGCAGATGCTCGCTGCGCCGGACCCTTACCGCGTTACCGAGCGGTGAACCGCGTGTGAAGATGATGTTACCGAGCCAGGGCCGGATCGAGCCGGGATTCCAGCTCGACGCCCTCGGCACCGATCTCGGCCGGGAGTCCGTCGACCCGCGTGTCCGCGTCGGCCTCGGAGGCGAAGCGGTAGCCGACACCGAAGTGGGTGTGGATGTAGCTCCATCGCGGCGAGGCGGACCGGAGCTTCTGGCGCAGCTTACGGACGAACACGTCGACGGAGCGATCACCGTGGGCCATCGCGTAGCCCCAGACCCGCTCGTAGATCTCCTCGCGACGCAGCACCCGGTCGGATTGCGAGAGCAGGTTGAGAATCTCGAACTCGCGCGCCGTCAGCTCGAGGCTGGTCTCGTTGGCGTAGGCCTGGTAGAGGTCAGGGCGGATCGAGATCTCGCCCACGACCGTCGCATCCTGGAGGTCGGGAATCTCGCTGCGGCGATGCCGGCGGATCGCCGCCTCGACCACGCAGATCAGCTCCTCGGCGTGGCAGGGCTTGGTCATCCAGGCGTCGGCGCCGAGCCGGAGCCCGCGTACCCGCTGGGCGACCGACGACGGACCGGTGCAGATGATCACGGCCAGCCCGGGGAGCCGTGCGCACAGGCGCTCGATGTACTCCCAGCTGCCGGGGCCGAGCACCGCGAGATCGAGCACGATGGCGTTCAGGCGCAGCGCCACCAGCGCCTCGGGGGTGACCGGGCTGGAGAGCGCGCGGAGCTCCCACCCGAGCGCGTCCAGGCGGTTGGAGAGGACCTGCATGAAGCCGGGGTCGCGGTCGATCACCGCCAACCGGAACCGGTTGTGCGAGCGCTGCGGGGCCGGACCACTCTGAGACCCCGTTGGTGCGCCACTCACTTGGGGCGACATGCCAATCACTCTAGGGCACGCCCCGGCTCCCTCGGCGTGGCGAGGCCGGCCGGTAACACCCTGGTTACATGCAAAGTGCGGGAATCGGCGTCAGATACCGGTTCTCGCCATCGCGGGTCACCCGGAGACATAGGAGGCTCGACGGGAACCTAACTTCCAGTTTGCGCGTCCCTAATCTCAAGGCGTGATCATCAAGGCCATGACCAACCGTCAGACCAGACTTCATGTTGGCGCAGCGGCCGTAGCGCTCGCGGCGGTCCTACTCGCGCTCGCCGGATGCGGATCGTCGTCTCGGTCGAGCTCGTCCGCAGGCTCGGCTCCGGCCACCCCCACCACGGCCGGGACGACGTCCACCGCCACGACGGCCGGTGGGGCGCTGACGCCGGCGGTCGACGAGCTCGACGCGGCAGAGCACCCGCGGGCTGGCCAATTTCCCTCCGCCGCCGGTCACACCCTGCAGCAGCTGGCTCGGACGGCCAAGGCGGCCGTGCAGCTGGGTCCGGCCACCGGCGTGTTCGTCCCGGGAGTCCGCCGGATCGCCTTCGCGCTGAACGCGAGCTCGGGAGCGTTCGTCTACGCGCCGACCGCGATCTACATCGCCAGGCGCCCGGGTGACCCTGCGCGCGGTCCCTATCTGGCCCCGGCCGACCCGATGGGCGTGCAGTCGCAGTACCGCAGCAAGCAGAACTCCGGCCCCGGCGGGATCAAGGCGATCTTCGGGACCGAAGTCCCGGTGCCGGGCAAGGGGACCTACTCGATCCTCGCCCTGACCCGGACCGCCAAGGGCCTAATCGGCGCGACCGGCGAGGTCGCGGTCGCCGCCGCCTCGCCGATCCCCGACGTCGGGCAGCGTCCGCCCGCCGTGGCCACCGACACGCTGGCCAGCACTCACGGCAACCTCAGCCTGCTGACCACGCGGGTTCCACCCGAGAGCATGCACTCGGTCTCGTTCAGTGCAGTTCTCGGCAAGCGCCCGATCGCGCTGGTGATCTCGACCCCACAGCTGTGCGTGTCCCGGGTCTGCGGCCCGGTGACCGACATCGCCGTCCAGCTCCAGCGCGAGTTCGGCCACCGGATCGATTTCATTCACCAGGAGGTCTACGTGGACAACCAACCGTCAAAGGGTCTGCGCCCGCAGCTGATTGCGTTCCATCTCCAGACCGAGCCATGGCTGTTCACGATCAACCGTCGCGGGCTGATCGCCGCCCGGCTCGAGGGCGCATACGGCCTGCATGAGGCGCGACAGGCGCTGCTGGCCGCGCTGAGATGAGTCGACCCCCGCGCCGCCCATCGATCGGTCGTCCCGCGAGCCGGCGGTGGCGCGCTCCTCGCGGCGGCGAAGGTCCCGCTGGGAGGCGGCGTGGCCGCGATGATCGTCGCTATCGTTCTGGTCGGGGGCGCGCCATGAGGACGTCGGCCTGCTCCCGGATCCCAAAGGGCATCTGATGGCATCACGGACCAAGCAAAAGGAAGAAGCTCGCGCGCGGCGCCTGGCCGAGGAGCAAGCCCGCGCCGAGCGCGCGCGCCGCACTCGGCGGTTGCGTATGGCCGGCGGCCTGGTGCTGGGCCTCGTGGCGGTCATTGCGGTCGCGGTGGCGATCGCCAGCGGCGGCGGCAAGAAGACCGCCGTCGGCGCGCAGGTCACACCGGCTCCCGGAGCAGTAAAGCTGCCGACGCCGAAGATCACCAACCTCGCCGCCGCCGTCAAGGCGGCTGGGTGCGTCCAGATTGCCACTCCCGACGCGATCGCCAGGACCAGCCAGAACCGTACGCATGTCTCGCCGGGTACCAAGGTGCCGTACGCCACCAACCCGCCGACCTACGGGCCGCACTATCCGGCCCCGGCGTCCGACGGCGAGTACCGGGCCGGCGCCACGCCCGCCACCGGTTACCTGGTGCACGCCCTGGAGCACGGGCGGATCGAGTACCAGTACCGGCCCGGTACGCCGGCGAACGAGGTCAAGCAACTCGAGGCCCTGTTCACCGAGACCGACGGCCAGTGGGCTCCGAAGCAGATGCTGCTGCTCTTGCAGAACCAGACCGGAATGCCGTACGCCGTCGCCGCCACGGCTTGGGGCCAGGTCCTCGGTTGCAAGACGTTCAGCCCGCGGATCTTCGATGCCCTCCGGGACTTCCGCCTGCAATACACCAACCAGGGCCCCGAGCAGCTGGGGACCGGTCCCGAGTAGCCCAACCGAGCCGTCCGCCGCTGCGCGGATGATGGCGCCGTGAGCTGGCGAACCACGCGGGCGACCGATCAGGCCGAGCACACCCACCATCAGGTTGCCGTGATCGACCTCGGCTCCAACTCGTGGCGGCTGGTCGTCTTCACCTACGGTTTCGCAAGTTCGCCAGCCGGTTCCCCCCGGAGTTCGCCGGCAGGCGAACTCCAATTGGAATCGGCTTTAGCCGACTCCACGTGGTGGAAGCGCACCGACGAGCTCTACGAGACGGTCAGGATCGGCGAGGGCCTGGGCGCCACTGGGCGCCTGAGCGAGGAGGCGATCGACCGCGGGATCGAGACGCTGGTGGTGTTCGAGC
>JALYXK010000475.1 GCA_030947145.1 Actinomycetota bacterium | reverse complement strand
ACGCCCTTCGGCGTGGCGACGATGCAGCACGAGCTGCGGACCGGCGGCTATGACGTCGTGCACATCCACGAACCGGTCGCGCCGGTCACCAGCTGGGTCGCCGTCGACTCGACGCGGTTGCCGCTGGTTGGCACCTTCCATTCCTATTCGTCCAAGCATCTGCCCAACGGGATCGCCAACCTGATCGGCGCCCGCCGGGTGCTCAACCGCCTGCACGTCCGGATCGCCGTCTCCGAGGCGGCCGCCTGGACCGGCCGTCGCTGGTTTGGTGGTCATTACAAGGTGATCCCCAACGGCGTTCACGTCGACCTCGAGCGAGCCGCTCGGGCCGCCGCCACGCCGCCCGGCCCCAGCCCCGAGAATTCGCGCCAGCGAATTCTCGCCAGTGCGGCCGCAGGCCGCACCATTCTCGGGGGCGCCTTTGGGCCGAGCGTGTTAGATCGACGGGGGGAGAGTCCGCTGGCCGTGCTCGCCGATGCCTGTTCCGCCGGACCCACGCTGGCGGTCTGCGCGGACGTTCCTCGTCGCCTGCCCGGGCTGGCCGAGCGCGCCGGCGGATTTGCCCTGATCTCCGCGCCCGCGCTCGAGGGCCAGCCCCAGCTGGCGCAGCGCTTCACCCAGCTGGTGGTGCTCGATCCGCCCGCCAGCGACGCCGCCCGCTCCGCGGCTCAGGGGGGATTCGGGTTCACCCATTGGGCTTGGGGGGACGCTGAGCTACGCTTCGCAGAGCAGATGCACGAGCTGGAGTACGGATTGCGGACTTCGCTTGTCTCCCTCTACCGGGCTCTCAAGCTCCGGCAGCGGGTAGTCGGCGGGGAGCTCGAGCGACTGCTTCGCGGCGATGGACCGCATGGTCGTCCGGCTCGGTTGGCCGGCCGGTTGATCAGAGTCCTCGCGGAGCTGGAGCTCGTCAGCCTCGACCGGGCACTGCCGGCCCTCGCCATCGCGGGCCTCGAGCCGACTACGCTCGAGCGCTCGCCGGCATATCGGGCCTACGGACAGCGATACGAGGACGGACGACGATTTCTGAGCAGCGCAAACCGACGGCCAAGCGCATAGACGGCGGCAACGGGACGTCGGCGCGCGTCGCCGTACCGGCCACCGGTGCGGGCGACGGTGCCTCGGCGCCCGCAGCCGCCGCGGGTAACGGCTCGGCGACGGCGCCGGCGGGTAACGGCCCGGGCGGCTCGGTGATCGACACCTCGCGCCCGCCGGTCGACCGTCTACGCCATCCCGACGCCTACCCGGCGATCGAGCGCCCCGAGCTCACTCCGAAGGAGCTCCGGCTGCTCGGGGATCTGTTCGCGATCGTCGAGGAGCACGCCGATCAGGCCGCGGCGGTGATCGACCGCGCGCGGGTCGAGGACGCGTTCGTCTACGCCTGCGAGCACCACGCCGATCAGCTGCGCCGCTCCGGCGAGCAGTTCATCATCCATCCGGTCGGCGTGGCGAAGATCTGCGCCGGCATGCGCCTGGACACCGAGACGCTGTGCGCGGCGCTGCTGCACGACACGGTCGAGGACACGAGCGCTTCGCTGGAGGAGGTCTCGGCCGCGTTCGGCGAGGAGATCGCCGGTCTCGTCGACGGCGTGACCAAGCTCACCGGCCTGACCTTCCAGTCCCGCGACGAAGCTCAGGCCGAGAACTACCGCAAGATGATGGTGGCGATGGCCTCGGACATCCGGGTGATCCTGATCAAGCTCGCCGATCGCCTGCACAACATGCGCACGATCGGGGCGATGCCGAAGCAGAAGCAGATGGAGAAGGCGCGCGAAACGCTCGACATCTTCGCGCCGATCGCCCATCGTCTCGGCATCCACGCGATCAAGTGGGAGCTGGAGGATCTGGCCTTCCAGACCCTGCACCCGCGCAAGTACAACGAGATCAAGGGCCTGGTCGCCCAACAGCGCGAGGAGCGCGAGCGCTACGTCAACCAGGCCGGCGCGTATCTGAGCAAGGAGCTCGACGAGCTGGGGATCGAGGCCGAGATATCCGGTCGCGCCAAGCACTTCTACTCGATCTACTCGAAGATGACCAAGAAGGGTCGCGAGTTCAACGAGATCTACGACCTCACGGCGATGCGGGTGATCGTCGACGGGGTCAAGGACTGCTACGGGGCGGTGGGTGTGATCCATTCGCTGTGGAAGCCGCTGCCTGGGCGCTTCAAGGACTTCGTCGCGATGCCGAAGTTCAACCTCTACCAGTCGCTGCACACGACGGTGATCGGGCCCGAGGGTCGGCCGCTGGAGATTCAGATCCGCACCCGCGAGATGCACGATCTGGCCGAGTTCGGGATCGCCGCGCATTGGATGTACAAGGAGGTGAAGCCGGGCAAAGGTCCCGCCGACCCGTCGGCGCTGCGCGACTCCGACGGCAAGCTGAAGTGGCTGCGCTCGCTGCTGGACTGGCAGAAGGACATGTCGGACCCACGCGAGTTCATGGAGACGCTAAAGGTCGACCTGTTCGAGGACGAGGTCTTCGTGTTCACGCCGAAGGGCGAGGTCAAGTCGCTCGCCGCCGGCGCCACCCCGCTGGACTTCGCCTACGAGATCCACACCGACGTCGGGCACCGGTGCGTTGGCGCCAAGGTCAACGGCAAGATCGTGCCGCTCTCCTACGTGCTGCGCTCCGGCGACATCGTCGAGGTCCTCACCTCCAAGCGCGAGCGCGGCCCCTCGCGTGACTGGCTGGCGCTGGTCAAGACGACCCGCGCACGCAACAAGATCAAGGCCTGGTTCAAGGCCGAGTCCCGCAAGGACAGCGAGCACTCGGGCCGCGAGATCCTCCAGGAGCACTTGAAGAAGCAGGGGCTGCCCGCCCAGAAGATGGTCTCCTCACCATTGCTGGCCGACGTCATCCGCGAGATGGGCTTTCGCAAGGCGGAGGATTTCTACATCGCGCTGGGCGGGGCCAAGATCTCGCCGAAGGTCGTGGTCAACAAGGTGATGCAGCTGCTCAAGCAGGGCGAGGCGGCCGATTCCGAGCCGACCGCGGCCGACGACCTGCTGCAGACCCGCCGGCGCCGCTCGCGCCCGACGGCATCCTCGGCTCGCTACGGGATCTCCGTCGAGGGCATCGACGAGGTGATGCTGCGAATCGCCAAGTGCTGCCGCCCCGTGCCCGGAGATCCAATCGTCGGCTACATCTCGCTCGGCCGCGGGATCACCATCCACCGGGAGGACTGTCCCAATGTCGCCGTCCTCAAGAAGGACCCAGATCGCTTCACCGCCGTGGCCTGGGAGGGCGACGCGGAGACCTCCTTCCGTGTCGAGATCGAGATCCACGGCTGGGATCGCCACCGGCTGCTCGAGGATATGTCACGCACCTTCGCCGAGGCGGGTATCAACATCCTCGAGGCCCGTTGCACCGTCAATCACCCGATGATCCGAAACCAATTCGTGGTGGAGGTAGGCGACACCCGCGCCCTCGATCAGGCGATCAGCCGCCTGCGCCACATCGACGCCGTCTTCGACGCCTACCGCGTCACCCCCGGCGGCGGCTAGTCGCCCGGGGGGCGACTAGCTTGGGGCAATCG
>JALYXK010000472.1 GCA_030947145.1 Actinomycetota bacterium | reverse complement strand
GGCTATGCATGAATCAGAATCGTCCCGTCCTGACCGACCCCGAAGCGCTCGAGGCACTGGCCCACCCGGTCCGCCTGGACGTCCTCAACTACCTGATGTCCAACGGTCCGGCGACGGCGTCGGTCTGCGCGCGGGCGGTGGGCGACACCCCGTCGAATTGCAGCTATCACCTGCGCATCCTGGCCCGCCACGACCTCGTCGAGCCCGGCCCCGAAGAGGCGGACGGACGCAAGCGGCCGTGGCGAGCCCGCGTCACCGGGTTCACCATCCCGAAATCCGGATCGGAACCGGGCACCCGCCAGGCGCGCGGCGAGGCCGCGCTGATGGCCGCCGCGCTCCAGCTCGACCAGCGCGGGGTCCGCGAGTACTTGACCCATCGCGACCGGGCGCCCGATCACTGGCGCGAAGTCGACGCCTACGCGACCTACACGCTGCGGGTCACGCCGCAGGAGCTCGGCGCCCTGGTGGGCCGCCTCGACGAGCTGATCCGGCCGCTGATCGCCGCGATTCGCCAGGACGACGCCGCCGGGGCCGAGCTGGTCAACCTCGGGCTCTACGCCTTCCCGCGCCTGGAGGGACCATGGGCTCGGTCCTGAGCCACCGGAGCTTTCGGTCGCTGTGGTGCGCCGGGCTGATCTCCGACGCCGGCGACTGGCTGCTGCTGATTGCGCTGCCGATCGTGGTCTACGAGAAGACCGGCTCGGCGCTGGGCACCTCGCTGGCCTTCCTGATCGAGCTGGCCCCGGGAATCGTGCTCGCACCGGTCGCCGGCCGGCTGGCCGACCGGATCGACCGGCGCCGCCTGCTGCTGGTCGTGACCGGCCTGCAGGCGCTAGCGCTGGTGCCGCTGCTGACCGTGGGCCGCGGTGGCCTGCCCGTCGTCTACGCGGTGATTCTGGTCCAGGCCGCCCTGGGCGCGCTGTTCGACCCGGCCCAGAACGCGCTGCTGCCGACCCTGGTCCCGCGGCTCGACCTCGTCTCGGCGAATTCGCTGGTCGGGCTGAGCCAGAACCTGGGGCGCCTGATCGGCGGACCGCTCGGCGGGCTGCTGCTGGCGATGTCCGGCCTGCGCCTGATCGTGCTGGTCGACGCGACCAGCTTTCTTCTCGCCGCCGCGCTGATCGCCCGGGTGGGCCGCGGCGGATCGGCCGCGAGTCGCCACCGCACCGATCCCCATCATCCCGCCCCGGCGAAGGGGACCCTGGCGCTCCTGCGCCGCCCGCAGATCAGGGCGGTGGCCGGCGTCGCGTTCGTCACCCAGATCGCCCAGGGGATGTTCGTAGTCAGCTTCATCCTGTTCGTGGCCGAGCGCCTGCACGGCGGCCCTGACCAGATTGGGCTGCTGCGCGGGATCCAGGCCATCGGGGCCATCGCCGGCGGACTCGTGCTGAGCTGGCGGGGGCGCGGCGCCTCGCCGGCGCGGTTGACCGCCTGGTCCTCGGCCGTGTTCGGGGTGATCGAGCTGGCGCTCTGGAACGCCCCCCGGCTGAGCACCGCCGCGCCGATCTACTGGCTCCTGTTCACGCTGGTCGGCGTCCCCGGCGTGCTGCTGCTCACCGGAATGGTCAGCCACACGCAACTGGCCGCCGGCGAGCCCGAGCGCGGCCGGGCCTTCGCCCTCCTCGGGCTGGCCGAGAATGCCGGCCAGGTGGCGGGGATCCTCGGGGCCGGACTGATCACTGGGCTGCTGGGGCTATCGGCCGTGCTCGACACCCAGGCCCTGCTCTATCTGGCCGCCGGGGCGTTGGCCGCGGGCCTGATGACCGAAGCCCGGGGCCCCGAAGTTCCGATCCGACCTGGCGTCGCGTCCGGTCCGAGCGGCGTCTCGGAGCTCACTCCTGGCGCGACCATGAAGGACGCCTTGGCCTGTCGGCCCGACGGCAGCGGCTTGGTCTCCCTCGTGCGCGAAGCCCAGACGGCGGTAGAAGTCCTCGACCTCGGCCACCCGTTCGATCACCCCGAGTCGCAGCGGCGCGGAGCTTCAGCGGACCGGACGGCCTGCGACACGTCGAACCCGTTGCGATGCCGCCAGATGCTCGATCGCGTCCCGCCCCACGCAGGCCACTTGTAACGGAGCGCCCACCTCGAGCAGTCCCGTCCACAGCGCCGGTCCGCTTTCGGCTGCAATCAGCAACTCGAAGGTGAGGCCCTCCCGCAGGATGCTCGGCCGCAGCTCGGGCAGATCTTCCTCCAGCTTGTCGAGCAGGGCCTCGGCGCGCGGGCCGATCAGGGCGATCGGCGCGTACTCGGTGGTGACGTCGCGTACGAGCACCCCGGCGGCGGTTTCGAGGGCCGCCGCGCACCGCTCGGCGTCGACGCCCTCGCAACGGACGAGCGCGTGGCGCGGCTTGGTGCTCGTCCACCACGCCAGATCGCCGCTCCGCCGCACGGCCAGAAGCGCGCCGTGGATGTCCTGCGGCGCGCCGCGCAGCTCGAACGTCGAGCGGTCAAAGCGGTCGGCGATCCCCACCGTGCTCAGGCAGACCGCCGCCTCGCCGGTCGGCGAGCCGAAATCGGCCGCCACGGCCCGGCCGTGCCGCATCACCATCGTCGCCCCGTGCCGCCGCAGCACGGCGTCGAGCGGGCTCAGAGCAGCGCCGCCCTCGGTCATGCCCGGTTTGGCTGCGGCAAGTTGATTGTCCTCTCAATCGATCACGATCCGCGCCCGCGACTCATGACCACACTCCACGATCAGCCAGGGGTAGACTGATCGTTCTCCCTCCAGCCAAGATACTCCCGTCTCTTGCCTCAAGTCAAGGTCTCCGGGCGAGGAGGCGGTGGTAGATTCGCAGCATGGAACCCTGGACATGACGGTGCTCGGCGGCCGTGCTCCCCCGGCCGGCAAGGCAAGGGAGCGGATCCTCGCCGCCGCTTACGACCTCTTCGCCCACCGGGGGATCCAGGCGGTCGGAATCGACTCGATCGTCGCCGAGTCGGGCGTGGCGCGTCAGACCCTGTACCGCCACTTCGCGTCCAAGCAGGATCTCGTGCTCGCCTTCCTGCAACGTCGCGACGAGTTGTGGACGAAGAACTGGCTGCAGGCGGAGGTGCAGCGGCGCGGATCGACACCGGATGATCGGCTGCTGGCGATCTTCGACGTCTTCGACGAGTGGTTTCGCACGCCGGACTTCGAGGGCTGCACGTTCATCAACGTGATGCTCGAGACCTCCGATCGCTCCGGCCCCGTGCACCTCGCCGGGGTGGCGTACCTCGCCGGGATCCGACAGTTTCTCGAGGAATTGGCGGGCCGAGCCCGGATCGCCGACCCCGAGAGCTTCGGGCGCAAATGGCACATCCTGATGAAGGGCTCGATCGTGTCCGCCGGCGAAGGTGACCGCGACGCCGCGTTACGAGCTCGCGAGGTGGCCACGCTGGTGCTGGGCTCGGAAAGGCGCCTGCCCCTACCTGACGGGAATCCGGCAGCTTCTCGAGGACGGTGATGCTGCAGCGGGGCCACCGAGACACCTCGCCGCACGCGCTCGCGAGCGGGCCGATCACCGGCCGAGAGCGATCTTGACTCGGTCGGAGGCGAGGTAGTAAGGTCAGCCCCGACTGAGGGAGACCGGTCAGTCTGATCCGCGTGCGGATCGCGTCCCTTTTCCCCCGCTGATCTTTCGCACACGCGCTACGAGGAGAGGATGTTCCGTGCCTATCCCCACCGAGGTCGTCGGATCGCTGCCGCGGCCGATGAAGCTGCAAGAGGCCTACGCCGACTACGACGAGGGCAAGATCGACTTCGATCAACTGCAGGCCCAGCAGGATGCCGCCGCCGAAGACTCGATCAAGCGGCTCGAGGCCACCGGCGAGCCGATCGTCACCGATGGTGAGCAGCGCGAGTCGAGCTTCGCCACCTACAACCTCACCGACACGCTCGCCGGCACTGGGCTGGCCGACAACCTCGCCGGCGACGGCCAGTTCTTCGCCATCTTCGACGACGGTCATAACCGTCAGCTTCCGCGCGTGACCGGCGGCCCGTTCCGCTACAAGACCTTCGCCTCGGAGTTCGTCGAGAAGAACAAGAAGATTGCCACGCACCCGGTCAAGCAGGCCGTAATCGCCCCGTCGATGATGATGCTGCTGTATCCGCTCGAGGAGGAGATTCCCGGCTATTCCCGCGAGCAGTTCCTCGACGACGTGATCGACGAGGCCGAGAAGGACATCCGGCAGTGCTTCGCCGCCGGCGCCGCCCGGGTCTCGGTGGACTTCACCGAGGGCCGCCTGGCCAACAAGAACGACTCTCGCAACCCGTGGACGGGCAAGAACATGTTGCAGGAGTTCATCGATCTCAACAACCGGCTGTTCGACCGCTTCACCGCGGAGGAGCGCAAGGACATCGGCGTCCATACCTGCCCCGGCGGAGATTGCGACTCGGTCCACAGTAAGGAGGTTCCCTACGAGCTCCTGCTCTCGCACATGTTCGAGCTCAACGCGGGCTACTTCCTGATCCAGTGCGCCAGCGAAGAGGATCGGGAGTCGGTCTACAAGATGTGCGGCAAGTACAGTCGCCCAGACGCCAACGGGGTCGCCCAGGTCTGCTTCATGGGCGTGATCAATCCGCTGACGCCGGAGATCGAGACGGCGGACCACGTCAGGGACGAGCTGCTGCTGGCGGCCAAGCACATCCCGGTGGAGCGGCTCGGCGCGACCGACGACTGCGGCTTCTCCCCATTCAGTCGCGACGTCAAGCCGAACCACGGATCGCCGGACTTCGCCCGTGACGTCGCGATGCAGAAGATCGCCGCTCGGCTCGAGGGCGCCCGGATGGCCTCCGAGGAGCTGGGCGTTTGACCTAACCCGCGTTCGCCGGCACGGCCTCGTACTCCCAGGTTCCCAGTCCGATGAGGATCCCGGTGAGGACGAGGCCGAGGCCGAGCGCGGGAACGTGGGTGGCGCCGAGGCCCAGAACGGCCAGCCCGGCGATGGCCACCAGCCGCTTGGAGCTCGAAGTGCCGATCATCCGATGGCGGAAGAGCAGCTCACCGAGCAGGTAGACGATCGGCCCGGCCAGCGTCACCGCGGCCTGGGCACCATCGAGCGAGCGCCCGGGATGCAGGGTCAGATAATCGGTGCCGACGGCGGTGAGGATCACGCCAGCGACGATCGGAAGATGGAAATAGGTGTAGGCGTCGCGGGCCAGGTCGGTGCTGTTCTCAGCGCTTTCCATCTGACGGCGCGAGTTGACGGCCACCTCGCTGAAGTACAGCCACCACAGCGCCGAGGTCTCGAGGAATGCGACGGCCAGCGCGGCGACCACTTCGGCGCTGAGACCGGCCTGGGCGGCGGTGGCCCCGGTGACCACGATCGACTCGCCGAGCGCGATGATCAGGAAGCCCTGACAGCGCTCGGCGAAGTGCGATCCCTCGATCGGATGTCCGAAATCGCCGATCCGGCCGCGCCGCGGCGCCCAGTAGCCGACCAGCGGCGCGGCCAGCTCGATCGCCAGCGCCGGACCCCACAGCAGCAACCGCTGATCGCCGTGGAGCAGGCCGCCGGCGATCCACAGCGCACCCGCGAGAACGCTCCAGGCGAGCAGGCGCTCGAACGTCTCGCCAAGCGGATGGCGACGGCGCAACAGCAGCGCCCCGGCCAGGTTGCGACCGACCTGCAGGCCGGCGTAGGAGCCGGCGAACAGCAGGCCATGCGCCCGGAACGCCTCGGGCAGTGCCGCCGCCATCAGCAGGCTGAACAGCGCCACCGCGACGACGACGAGCCGCACCTGGATCGACTCGGGATCGAACCAGTTGATCATCCAGGTCGTGTAGATCCAGGCCCACCAGACAACCAGGAGCAGGAAGCCCATGCGACCGAGGTTCGCCCAGCTGAGCTGGTGCAGCAGGACGTGCGAGAGCTGGGTGACGGCGAGCACGTAGACCAGGTCGAAGAACAGCTCGAGCGACGTCGTCTGCTGCGGGCCGCCACCGCGCGCTCGCAGATGTCGCTTGGTCCCGGTCAAGCGCCCCGCTGCCGCTACTGAACGACGGTCACCTTGGCGACCATGAACGCATGGAACTGGCAGTAGTAGCTGTAGGTGCCCGGCTTGCTGACGCTGACGGTCGCGCTCTGACCCTGCTTCAGGGTCCCGGTGTCGAATCCCGGCGTCTTGCTGGTCGCGGTGTGCGCCGTGGCGTCATGGTTGGTGAAGGTCA
>JALYXK010000469.1 GCA_030947145.1 Actinomycetota bacterium | reverse complement strand
GTCAGGCCGATGATCGCCCTGGCCTGATCCCGGGCGATGAACTGCTGCCACGCCGGAAGCCTGGCCTGCGCCGGCGTCAGGCCCGTCATCAGCTGGGTGAAGACCTTGTCCCCCTGGTCGATGGCCGGTTGCAGCGGGGTCAGATCCGGGTTGACGATCGTCCAGATGTCGTGGGTCAGGCCGGCGTCGAGCCCCACGTTGCTGTCGGCGTTGCCGTTGAACGCCTCGGAGACCGGACCCGAGGTGCCGTTGAAGCCGGTGGGGTAGAAGCTGCGGGTGGTCCTCAGCGTCTCGACGTACTTCCCGTGCTTGTAGACGCCGAGCACGGCGCCGAAGGAGAGCTTGGCGTCGGTGGCGACGGCGGTGGGTCTCACGTAGCGGAGCGTGTAGCCGTCGACGCGAGCGCTCTGTCCCGGGCGCATCGACACATCCCGGGAATGCTGAAACGAAGAGGAGGCCGCGACGCCGATCAGCAGCACCGCGAGCCCGGCGTGGGCGGTGTATCCGCCGTAGCGGCGCCGGTTTCGCCGGACGAGAGCCACCAGCGCCACGGGCCAGGCATCCTTGGTCATCGCCCGGCGGGCGCTGGTCCCGCGATAGAGCTCCTGCGCCACGCCGGCCAGGACAAAGGCCCCGAGCATGAACATGATCAGGGCAAACGGACGCGAGTCGGCGTTGGTCCCCACCAGCAGCCAGATCAGCACCGCGAAGGCGAACACCACGGGGAAGGTGAAGCTCCGCCGGAGGTTGGCGGCGCTCACCCGGCGCCAGGCGATCAGCGGCCCGACCCCCGAGAGCAGCACGAGGACCAGCGCCAGCGGGACGATGAACGGCCGGAAGGCGGGGGGACCGACCGAGACCTTCGTGCCGGTCAGGGCCTCGGAGATCAATGGGAAGAATGTGACCCAGAAGATCACGAACACCATCGCCACCAGCACCAGGTTCTGGAACAGGAACACGGCTTCGCGGGAGAGCAGCGAGTCCAGCCGGTGCTCGGAGCGCAGCCGGTCCCGGCGCCAGACGACCAGCGAGATCGAGCCGCCGACCATCACCGCGAGCAGCACCACGAACGGCACCCCGAGGGTCGAGGCGCCGAAGGCGTGGATCGAGTCGAGGATCCCGGAGCGCACCAGGAACGTGCCGAGGATCGCCAGCGTGCCGCTGAGCAGGATCAGCGAGGCGTTCCAGACCTTCAGCATGTCGCGCTTCTCCTGGATCATCACCGAGTGGATGAAGGCGGTGATGCACAGAAACGGCATCAGCGCGGCGTTCTCGACCGCGTCCCAGGCCCAGTACCCGCCCCACCCGAGCTCGGTGTAGGACCAGCGCGCGCCCAGCAGGATCCCGATCCCCAGAAACAGCCAGGCCGCCAGCGCGAACCGCCGCGTCAACCGGATCCACTCCGAGCCGAGCTTCCCGGTGATCAGGGCGCCGACCGCGAAAGCGAACGGGATCGCCATCAGCGTGTAGCCGGAGTACAGCATCGGCGGGTGGAACATCATGCTCGGATGCAGGAGCAGCGGATCGAGCCCGGCGCCCTGCGCCGGCGCGCGAGCCGTGGTCGAGAACGGGTTGGCGTAGAACACCATCAGCGAGGTGAAGAAGGCGCCCAGTCCGAGCAGCACCGCCGTCGCGTACGGCGCGATCTCGCGCAGGCGCCGGCGCGTCAGCAACAGGACCAGGCTCGACCAGATCGACAGCAGGAACACCCACAGGAGCAGCGAGCCCTCTTGCGAGGACCACGCCGCCGTGGCCTTGTAGAACGTCGGGGTGGTCGTCGAGGAGTGCGCGGCCACGACGTTGAAGGAAAAGTCCGAGCTCAGGAACGCCCGCTCGAGGATGGCGAAGGCCAGCGTGGCCAGCACGGCCAGCGCGTAGACCGAGCGCCGGCCGGAGTCGACCCAATCCGGGCGTCCGGCTCGTGCGCCGTAGATTGATGCGGCGATCCCGAAGCCGGCGACGATCAGGGCCAGGATCAGCAGTGCCCGTCCGAGAAAGGCCATCTCAGCTTCGCCTCGGGAACATCAGTAGGAGCCCGACGCAGCCTGGTATTTGGACGGACATTTCGTGGTCAGCGAATCCTGCTCGCCGATGAACGCCGAGCCGCCCCTCTGCTCCTTGACGGTCACCAGTACCCCGCGCCCGGCCCGGAACGGGTCGGGCTTGATCCCGGTGTAGCGAACCGGTACCGAGACGCTCCGCTTCGGGTCGCGGACGCGGAACAGCAGCGCCGTGCCGTCCTGGTGGACGGAGCCGTCGAGAACCGTGCCGGCCAGGATGTAGGCGACCCCCGGCTTGGCCCGCTGGAGCAGTTGGCCCGCCGTGAGCTCGTCGCGACCGGCGCTGAAGCTAGTGTAGATCAAGGCCGATGCCAGCAGAAGGGCCGAGGTCAGGGCGACGGTGAGGCGAATTACGCGCTTGCGGCTCGGGTCCATACGAACACCAATTCTCCCACAGGAGGCCGCCTGGGCACACCGCTGGCCCGGCCAGGACACTCCACTTGGCCAAACGGCGCGGCGACTTTGGCCACAGGGGGCGAATGGCGTCCGCGATGCGCCTTTTCCGATTAGCGTCGCGTTAGCGGCCAGGAAATACGGTCGATGTCGCGAAACCAATTCCGGTGCCGACCGTTTATTCAATGAACGTGCTAGTCAGATCCAAACGAGCCAAGAAGAGCGACCGACGCCATCCCCGGGCCTCAGCCCTCCGGCCGTCCCCTCGTCCGGACGATCGCGGCAGGCCGCCCGAGTCGGGCGCGCCGGCTCACTCCGGCGAGGCTCGCGTCGCCGGCGCCGAGAACCGGCCACGTGCCGCGGCCCCCGGCCGCAGCCGTCGCGATCACCTGCCGCTTCAGGACAACGCGCTCTACTCCTGCCACTGCGGCTTCGTCTTCGAAGCGGCCGTTTCCACCACGGTCGACTGCCCGCACTGCGGTTCCGGCCAGGCCTGGTAGCGCCGCGACGTCGAGCCCCGCCGGCGTCAGCCGGGGCGAGACCTGCTTGAATGACCCGTGGAGGCGCTAGCTCTGGAGCAGAGTTGAAGCGAGCAGTTCTCAGCACCGTGGTCATCGTGCTCCCCGCGCTCGTGTTCGGGTGCTCGGCGGCGTTCGCCGCCAGTGGGGTCGAGCAGCTGCACTTCCACGCCGGCCCGTATCTGGTCACGCCCGGGGCCAACCTGATCCTGCTGGACACCAACAATGTGGCCAAGCCGAACCAGGACGGCTACATGGTGCGGATGGCCCCGAACCTGCGTTACGCAGGCATGGGCGGGATATGTTGCGGAGCCGTGCCCCGGGTCGATGTCATCCATCTGCACCACGGCGTGTGGCTGAGCACCGGTCAGGCCGGCCTGGGCGAGGGCAACGGCTTCGGCGTGTACCCGTTCATGGCCTCAACCTGATCAGAGCCGGAGCCCATCCCAACGGCGGGGCGATCCCGGGCACGGTGCCAGACTCGGCGCGGCTGTTCCGCTCCTCGGCGCGCTACTTCGACAAGCGCGGACCGATTTCGTGGGATATGGCCATGACCGGGACGCCCACCAACTGGCGCCCCGCGGTCAAGGCCGGCGACGTGCTGCGCATCAGCGCGACCTACGAAACCCGGCGAGCGTCGTGGTACGAATCGATGGGGATCATGGTCGTCTGGGAGGCCTACTCCGACGGGGACCGGCGTCGACCCCTTCACCCACGCGCTGAACCAGAACGGGCACGTCACCCACGGCCATCTGCGCGAGAACAAACCACCACGGCGGCTCGATGCCGCTCGCCGTCAACCTCAGCAAGTTCCCGACTGCAAGAAGAGCCAGGTGGATATCACCCGCTTCCTCTTCCTCCCCGGCGATTTCACCGCGCCCGGCGGCAACCGCTGCACCCCGACCGTGCGGCGGGGTCACTCGACACGCCGGCGATCGGCCGGCTGAGCTGGAACACGCCGAAGAGCCTGCCGCCCGGCACCTACACGTTCTACTGCCGGATCCACCCGTTCATGCGCGGGGTGTTCCGGATCGTCAGCTGACCGGCGGCTGCGGCGCTGGCACCTCGGCCGGCGCTCCCGAGGTTTCGCGCGCTTTCCCGGCCGGCCGGAGCTCGTCCAGCGCCTCCCCGAGCCACGGGATCAGCTTCCAGACGTCGCGCATCTGCTCGCGGTCGGCGACGATCCCGAAGTCGAGCTGGCCGCAGTAGCTCATCACGGTGATGTTGAGCCCGAGACCGTCGGTGATCACCGAGACGGGGTAGTTCGCCTCCACCCTGGCCCCCGCGCAATACAGCGGAACTTGCGGCCCGGGAACGTTAGACACGACCAGGTTCCAGATCGGCGTGCGCGTGGCGGCGAGCGAGAACGATACCCGCGCCGCCCGGGCAAACACGGCCGGGGGGATGAACTGGGTGGCGTCCTGGAGCAGCTGTGCCGGCAGGGCCTTGTGCCGATCCTTGGCCACGCGCAGTGCTTCGTGGGTCTGCCGCAGCCGCTCCGTCGGGTCGGCTTCGTTGGTCAACAGCGGCACGCTCATCATGCCGATCCGGTTGCCGTAGGTTCCCATCTGCTCCTCGGTCCGGACCGACACGGGCACCTGGGTGACCAGCGGTCCTTCCGGCAGCTCTTCGTGCTCGACCAGCCACCGGCGCACCGCGCCGGCGCAGAGGGTCACGATGACATCGTTGACGGTGACGCCGTGGGCGTGCTTGATCGCCTTGACCTCCGCCAGCGAGAGCCGGCCGAAGGCGAACCGGCGGTGGGCCGAGACCCGCCCGTTGAACGAGGTGCGCGGCGGGCTGAGGGACGAGCGCTCCAGCATTCGCGTCTGGCCGCCGCGCAGGGCGCGGGCGATCCGCGCGGTGCCGCGACCCAGCGTCGCCGCGCCGGGAAGATCCCCGAGGATCGGGGTGTCCTGCAGGTTCGGCAGCGTCGAGGGCAGGGCGCGAGCCACGCGCTCGACGTACCGGGGCCAGGCGAGCAGGCCGCGGGCCAGCATTTCCAGCTCGCCGGGCTCGGCGCCAGGCCGGGAGTCATCGGGCGGTGGCGGGTCTCGCCCCTCCGCCGTGAGGTCGAGCAGCACGCTCATGATCTCCGCTCCGGAGATCCCGTCCACGGCCGCGTGATGGATCTTGGTGAGCAGGCCGACGTGGCCGTCCTGCAGCCCGTGGATCAGGTACAGCTCCCAGAGCGGCCGCGCGCGGTCCAATGGCCGGGCGAAGATCCTGGCCACCTGCTCTCGGCCAGCTTCGCGTCGGTGGGCGGCGGCGCCAGCGCCAGCTCGCGGACGTGATACTCGAGATCGAAGTCCGGATCATCGATCCAGTACGGATAGTCGAGGCCCAGGGGCACCGGCTTCAGGCGCCAGCGAAACGGCGGCAGCAGCACCAGCCGCTCCTCGATCATCGACTGCACGTCGCCCAGTTCCAGCCGGCCGTTGGGCCGCGTGCTCGGGTCGAGCACCGCCAAGCCACCCACATGACCGCTCTGGCGCGGGGTCTCCAGCGCCAGGAACTGCGCGTCGAGGCCAGTCAGTTGCCGCAAGTCTCCACCCTGCCGGCGAGTTTATAGCCGCCGGGCACGGCAGGTGGCGCTTCAGCGGGTGGCGTGCGCCGGGATCGGGCGTGGCCTCGGTCCACTCGCGACTTGGATGCCTTTTTCGAGGGATAGTCTCGAAAAAGGCATCCGAGTGGCCGGCAGCACGCTAAATCCGTGCCTCCACAAAGTCCGGGCCCGCGCTCAGGCGCGGGCGTCGACGGCGATCTTGGCCCGCTGGCGCTCGGGCGTGATCCGGACGACGTTCCAGGCCAGCCCGATGCGCTGCAGCAGCAGGATGATCACACCGGAGGGATCGATCTCGTACCAGCGCAGGCCGTGGAACGCCGAGCGGGGGAAGGCGTGGTGGTTGTGGTGCCAGGACTCGCCGAGCGAGAGCACCGACAGCAAACCGACGTTGGTCGAGCGATCCTCGATCTCGAACCGCCGGGTCCCGAAGAAATGGCACACCGAGTTCACCGACCAGGTCACGTGATGCACGAGGAAGATCCGCACCAGGCCGCCCCAGAGGTACCCGCGCAGGGCGCCTTCGAGCGTGAAGCCGTGCAGCACGAAGCCGGCGATCGTCGGCACGGCCAGCGAGACCACCACCAGCAGCGGAAAGCGGCGGCCGATCGCACGCATCTTGGGATCCTCGTACAGGTCCGCCGCGTAGCGCTTCCAGTCGGATTGACCCTGCGTCTCGAGCAGCCAACCCACGTGAGCGAAGAACAGGCCTCGCAGCCCGGAGCCGTGCCCGACGTGTGGGCTGTGCGGATCGCCCTCCCGATCGGTATGGGCGTGATGCTTGCGATGGTCGGCGACCCAGTCCAGCACCGAGCCCTGGACCGAAAGGGATCCCAGTACGGCGAATGTCCGCTCGAGCCACGCGTGGGTCTGGAACGCCCGGTGGGTCAGCAGCCGATGAAAACCGATCGTCACCCCCAACGCGGTGACGAGATACATGGCGCCGAGGATGGCCAGGTCGGTGCCGTCAACCGCCCGGTTCCAGAGCACGACGACGGCCGCGAGCACGCCAGCCAGGGGCACGACGACGCCCAACAAGTTCGCGGTGCGTTCGGCACGAGTCACCGTACGATCCTCTCATATCGAAGCACGCATTTCTTGCACTCTTACGAGTGCCAGCGGCGCGGAACCTGTTCCTAACGAACAGTTCTAAGCGCTGCGCGTCACTTGAGCAGATCGCGGGCGGTCTTCGTCCACGAGCTCGTGACGTCGCGGATGAACTTCGCCTGGGCCGTGGCCAGGTTGGAGATCCACTCGATATCGCTGCTGCCCGGCCCGCGCTCGAGGCTTCCGGCGATCGCCTTGAGTGCCTTCTCGTAGTTGGTCAGCGTCGACTCGCCGGCGTCCCGGCCGGCCTCGATGATCCGCTCGTTGAGCTTGCGCACCCGCTGCGCGGCGGCTTCAAAGCGCGCGTCCGCTGCGGCCGTGGCGTCCCTGGCCACCTTGGCCGGTCCGCTGGCCGCCCTGGCGCTGCTCGTCTTGGCCCGGCTCGCGCTGGGCTTGCCGGCCGTGGGCTTGGCGCTGCTCCCCCGGGCCGCCGAGGACCTGGCCGCGGACGACCTGGCCGCGGTGCTCTTCGCCCCCGGGCTCTTCGCCCCCGAGCTCTTCGCCGGCGCGCGCTTGGCGGCGGTGCCCTTCGCCGCCGACTTCGCCGTGGCCGGCTTGGCCGCGGACCTGGTGGCCCGGGGCTTCGCCGGGGCCTTCGAAGTTGAACCACCGCGCTTGGCTTGCGGCATCTCGCTCTCCCTGGTGTTGACACGTCTGGTGTGAACCCTCTGCAGGTGCAACCCTACAGGCCGGTCGCCGGGCTATGCCAGTGCGGTACCGTCCCCATCAGGATGAGAGCGCCGTCACCCGCAGCGATCGGCTCCCGGAAGTGGCGGCGCCTCAGCGCCACGGTCGCGCTCGCGGTTCTCTGCGCCGGCTCGGCGCTGGCCGCGACTGGCTGCGGCACCAGCACGGTCAGCAGCATCGTGGATCCGGTGGCCAAGGCCGCCTCGCTATCCAACTCGCAGCCCGGCTACCGGATGACCTTTTCGCTGCGCATGACCTCCTCGGCGCTGCCGACGGCGATCACGGCCACCGGCACGGGATCGTTTGATACGCCCGCTCACCAGG
>JALYXK010000463.1 GCA_030947145.1 Actinomycetota bacterium | reverse complement strand
GATCACGCCCTCCCAGCTGGCTCCCGTGTGGGTGAAGCCGTGGAGCAGGACGAGCGGTTGCGCCATCGGACAGCATCATGACCGCCAACGACAGCCATCTGCTCCTGCGGGCGTTCTGCGACGAGCTCGCGCGCAGCGGCGTGCGGCACGCCTGCACGTCACCCGGATCGCGCTCGGCACCGATCGTGCTCGCGCTCACCCGCGAGCCGCGGATCCGCTGCTGGTCGCACATCGACGAGCGCTGCGCCGGTTTCTTCGCGGTGGGCGCGGCCAAGGCGTCGGGCCAGCCGCTGGCCGTCACCTGCACCTCGGGCACGGCGGGGGTGAATCTGGCCCCGGCGGTGATCGAGGCCCACCAGGCCCGGGTCCCGATGATCGTGCTGACCGCGGATCGTCCGCCGGAGCTGCGGGAGACGGGCGCCGGCCAGACGATCGACCAGCTGAACCTGTACGGCAGCGCGGCGAAGTGGTTCTTCGAGGTGGGCTTCAGCGAGGCCAGCCCCGTCGGGCTGCGCTGGATTCGCACCCTGGCCTGCCGGGCTTACCTGACCGCCGTCCAGGGCCGTCCGGGGCCCGTGCACCTGAACTTCCCCCTGCGCGAGCCGCTCGTGCCCGACGGGCCGCTCGGCGCCGACCCGGTCGGCGGCCGCCCCGGCGGCCGTCCGTGGGTCGGCTCGAGGCCAGGTTCGCTGAGGGCCCCCGCAGCGGGATCGGGGCCGATCGAGCTACCCGAGCGGGGGGTGGTCGTCGCGGGCCGGCACGAGCGTGGAGCCGACCTCACCGACGCCGTCGTCCGCTTTGCCGAGCGCGCCGGCTATCCGCTGGTGGCCGACCCGCTCTCCGGCGCCCGGCGCGGGAGCGCGGCGATCGCCACCTACGACCTCCTGCTGCGGGACCCCGGGTTCACCGGCGGCCGCTCGCCGGAGTTGGTCGTCAGGGTCGGCGACCTGCCCACCTCCAAGCCGCTGCGCGCCTGGCTGGCGGCGCTGACGGACGTCGAGCAGGTGGCGCTCGACGCTGAGGGGGCTTGGCAGGACCCCGCGTCGGTGATCGGCGAGATCGAGTTCGACGAGCCTCTCGCCGTCCTGCGCTCCTGGACGCCGGCCGCGCCGGCTGCGCCGTCCGGGCCGGCGGTCCCGACCGGCTCCGGCTGGCTCGATGCCTGGAGGGGCGCCGACAAGGCCGCGCGCGCGGCCATCAACGAAACGCTCGGAACCGATCTCTCAGAACCGCTGGTCGCCGCCTCGCTCGGTTTGTGGCTGCCTCCTGAGGCCACGGTGTTCGTCGCCTCCTCGATGCCGGTGCGCGACCTCGAGGAATTCTGGCCGCTCCGCGAGGACGCCCCGCGCGTGCTCTGCAATCGCGGGGCCAACGGCATCGACGGGACCGTGTCCTCGGCGTTCGGCGCCGCCGCGGCCGGCGACGGTCCGGTGGTGCTGCTGATCGGCGACGTCGCGCTGCTCCACGATCTCGGGGGGTTGCTGGCGGCGCGACGCCTCGGCCTGCCGATGACGATCGTGCTGCTCAACAACGACGGTGGCGGGATCTTCCACTTCCTGCCGGTCGCCGGGGAGCACGACGTCTTCGAGGAGCACGTCGCCACGCCCCACGGCCTTCGCTTCGACGACGCGGCTCGCCTGTACGGCTGCGGCTACCAGCGGCCGGAGACGATCTCCGAACTCAGAGCCGCGGTGCTCGAGTCACTCGGCGCCGACGGCACGGCGATCATCGAGGTGCGCACCGACCGCGCTGCCAATCGAGCCCTCCACCGAACCATCGAAGCGCGCGTCCGGGCCACGCTCTAGCCGGCCAAGACCGGCAGCAGCGCCTGCAGCTTGACCTCGGTCTCGGCCAGTTCGGCCGACGGATCGGAGTCGCGCACGATGCCGCCTCCGGCGTAGCAGGTGGCCAGCGGCCCGCGCAGCAGGGCGCAGCGCAGCGCGACGCAAAATTCTCCGTCGCCGGTGGCGTCGGTCCAACCGACGGGCCCGGCGTACCAGCCCCGGTCGAGCCCCTCGAGTGCCGGGATCAGCCGCTCGGCCACTACGGCCGGCTCGCCGCCAACGGCGGGCGTCGGGTGCAGCAGGCCGGCCAGTTCGATCGCGCTTACCGGGGAGGCCAGCTGCGCCCGGATCGGGGCGGCCAGATGCTGGATGTTGGCCACCCGCACGAGCACGGGCTCGGGCGCGGCGGTGACCCAGACCGAGTGCGGTCGCAGCGCCCGGGCGATCCGCCGGGCCACGATCGCGTTCTCCTCCCGATCCTTGTCGCTGCGCAGCAGCCGCTCGCCGAGGTGATCGTCGACGGCCGGGTCGGCGCTGCGGCGGGTCGAGCCGGCCAGGGCGACGGTGCTGGCCCGCTGCCCGTCGCGCCGGATCAGCAACTCGGGGCTGGCCGCCACGAACGTCGCCTTGCCCCGGCCCACGGCGAACACGTAGCAGGACGGGAACGCCTCGCGCAGGACGCCGATCAGGGCGGCCGGATCGTGCGCGACGGGCGCGTGGACCTCGACTTCGCGCGCCAGCACCACCTTCTCGAGCTCCCCGGCGGCGATCCGCTGCACCGCCCGGGAGACCGCCTCCTCGTAGTGGGATGGCGGCATCGGACTGAGCACCTCGTAGCGGCCAGTCGGCGCAGGGTCGAGCAACGGCAGGGGCCGGTCGGCGTCCAATTCGTCAAGCCGCCGTTGCATCCGGGCCAGCAGGTCCCCGGCGGTGTCGTCCGGCGTGACCTCGGCATTGACGGTGATCCAGGTCTCTCCCGCGCGCCGGGCGAACGAGCACTCCGGCACGATCAGCGAGGCCGGGGCGAAGCCCTCCCACCGCCGGGAGCCACCGCCGTCGGGGGCGAAGGCAAATCCGCCCAAAGCCACCAGACCCGATCCCCCGGGGCCCTCGGCGGCGTCCGCGCAGGCGCCGGCCACCAGTTCTCGCCAGCGCCGCGCCAGCAGCGCGAAGCGGTCGGCGCCTCGGGCCTCGAGCGTCCGGACGCAGCCCAGGGCGCCGAGCGCCGAGCCGTCGCGGTCGGGCTGCTCAAAGCAGAACCACGGCTCGCCCGGGCGTCGGGAGGCGAGTACCAGCGCCGTCGGATCCTCGGCCCGCGGGCAAGGCGCGGTCACGCTGGCCAGCGTCGCCGCCCCCGTCGCCCGGGAGCGCCGCAACGCCGACTCGAGCCGCTCGGCCAGCCGCCGCCGGGCCCGCTCGTCGAGCCAATCCGCCCGGCGGGACCTCACGGCCAGCTCAGTCATGGGGTTAACGCTACCGAGGCGATCCGTCCGAACAGGTTCAGCGCGGTCAGAGAAGCGACCGTTGCCGGCGGCGGTGTCTCACCGGGTGCTATCCGGCGTCGCAGCGTCACCCGGCGCTCGTGGCCGGGCTCGACCGAGAACGCATCGTCCTGCGCGACGAACCCCGGCAGGTCGACCCGGACGCCGTAGGCCAGCCGCCGAGTCGCCACCGTCAGCTCCGCGCGGTCCTCATCGAGGGGCTGGAGGCTGGCGCTGAGGCCCAGCTGAGCGGCGGATTCCCGGCGGGTCGGGCGTCCGACGGGAAAACGAAACGACTGTGACACCAGCTGTTCCCCCTGCTCCCCGGACGCGGCCAGGCTGAGCACGACCAGATCCTGAGCCGGGGGCCCGAACCGGTACGCCCAACCGATGTCGACGAACCGGCCCAGCAAAGCCTCGACGTTGTGCGCGCCGGCTCCGTGGGCGGGCAGGTCCACCTCGATCGCCGCCTCGGCGACCGGCACCTCGAAGTCGCGGTAGAGCGCGACGCGGAGGGTGCCCCGCCAAGGCGCGGCGCGGTCGTTGGCGATGTGGGCGACGAGACCCCCGAGACCCTCGTCGGTGCCCCAGACGGCGACCGGCGCGAGGGCACGGCGCAAGTGATGATAGGCGGCCTTGGGCTCGCCGCGATGGTCGAGCACTCCCCAACCGGCGCCGGGCCTCAGGTCGGTCAGCCACAGGACCAGACCGCCGGCGCACGGCGAGGCCTCCCGCCGCCACTCGCCGAATACCTCGGCCATCACCTCGCCGGTGACCTCGCGGGACAACTCGAGGTAGCGGTCGTGGTCGCTACCGCGCAGCACCCCCGGCTCGAGCCCGAACAGCAGGCCGAAGTAGTGATCGCGGACGTCCTCGAAGTCCCAGCCGGCGCCGGCGTCGCGGGGCACGCCGGCCTTCCACGCGGGATGGTGGGCCACGAGCCCGCCCGGCGCGTCGATCGCCGCCAGCGCGGCGTGGTCGGGCACGTTGGAGAAGGCCAGGCACTCGGCGGCGAACTTGACCTCCGAGCGCCGGCAGTCCTCCAGGCCGCGCCGGTAGGCCCCCACCCCGTAGTAGTTCGCCACCCCCCGGTCGGTGCGAAACGGCAACTCGCCCCCGAAAGGGGCCGAGGGGATGTACGGCGCCTGCACATCGGCCTCGCGGACGAGCGCAGGCAGCAGCCCCGCGTACAGCGGCCCGTTGGCCAGGGCGGGATCGAGTCCCAGCATCGCCACCTGCTGCGCGACCTCGCTGCCACCGCACAGCACGGCCAGGCACGGTCTTCCCGCGAGCCGCGCCAGGACCTGACGGGCCTCGCGCTGCACCTCGGCCATGAACTCCGGATCTGACTCGGGGTAGTCGAGGTTGGCGAACATGAAGTCCTGCCACACGAGGATGCCCAGCGTGTCGCACAGGTCGTAGAACGCGTCGCTCTCGTACGTCGCGATGCCGGGGACGCGCAGCATATTCATCCCCGCGGCCACCACCCGCTCGAGCACCGGGCGCAGCGCGTCCTCCCCGGCGTGGGGGAAACGCAGATCCAGCGGCGTCCACACCGCGCCCCGGGCGAACACCCGCTGTCCATTGATCCGCAGATCAAGGCCGTCTCGGGCCAGGTCAGCAGCCGCCTCCAGGCGCCGGAAGCCAACCCGCCCGCGGTAGATGTCGGCGTGTTCGGTACCGATACGTACCGTGTAG
>JALYXK010000164.1 GCA_030947145.1 Actinomycetota bacterium | reverse complement strand
GCCCCGAGGTTCAGGGCCCCGCCGAAGGTGAACTCGGCGGCCGGGAGCTCGATCACCTGCGCGCCGAAGCCGCGGGCGATCTCGGCCGTGTCATCGCCGGAGCCGTTGTCGACCACGATCAGCTCGATCTCGCGGGGGCCGACGTCCTGATCGCGAACCAGTTCCAGGCAGCGACCGATGTCCGGCGCCGCGTCCCGCGCCCGGACAATCACGCTGATCATCGACATCCCACTCATTGTCGCGCGGATGGCGGCAGCGGCGTAGCATGCGCCCGACGTGAACGTGCCAGCCCTTCGTGCGGCGGGCGGGAGCGGGGGAACTTCGCTCGCCCCTGCGCCTCGCCCGCACTCGTCGCTCTTTGACATCCCGATCGATCTCGGCCAGCCTCCCGAGCTGCTGCAGACGATCTCGGGTTGGGCCTCCGAGCGCACCACCCGGCGGGTCATGTACGTGAACGCTCACGTGGTCAACCAGTCGCGCACGACTCCCGGGCTGGGGAGCGCGCTGCGCCGCGCGGACCTCGTCTACTGCGACGGGTACGGCGTGCGGCTGGCGGCACGAGTGCTGAAGATGCCGGTGCCGCACCGGATGACCGGGGCCGACTGGATCTGGGGCCTGGCCACCTTATGCGAGCTGGCCGGTCAGCCGATCTACCTGCTGGGCTCCGAGCCCCCGATCGCCCGGGAGGCGGCCGCCCGCTTGCGCCATTGGTATCCGAGCCTCGACGTGGTCGGCTCCCATCACGGCTATTTCGATCTCGACTCGCCTCACAACGAGCGGGTGATCGAGCACATCAACGAGCACCCGGCCCGGATCGTGCTCGTCGGGATGGGCACCCCGAAGCAGGAACTGTGGGTCGATCGCTACGCTGACCGCCTGGACGGCGCCGTCGTGTGGACCGTCGGGGCGTTGTTCGACTACGTCTCCGGCCACATTCCGCGCGCACCCCGCTGGCTGGCCGACAACGGTTTCGAATGGATCTTCAGACTCGCGATCGAACCGCAACGGATGTGGCGCAGGTATCTGCTCGGCAACCCGGTGTTCCTGTCCCGGGTGCTGACCGAGGCCCGACGCCGCGGCGAAGCGGCCTAGGCCGCCTGTTGGATCCGCGCGTGGCGCAGTTTGCGCCCGCGGCGGTGATCCTGATCGCGCTGGTAGGGCTGTGCTGGCACTTCGACGCCAAGCCTCGCCACGAGGCGCTCACCGCGCTGCCCGACACGGTTCGGGTGTTATTGGCCACGGGTGTCCTCTTCGGCGTCAGCGGCTTCGGTCTCGTCCGGCTGCTCTTGCCCGATGCTCTGCGTCGCTACGAGTTGCTCTGGGTGCTCCCCACCGGGGGCTGTGCCGTCGGGCTGGCCATGACGGTGATGGGCTTCGTCGGCGTGCCCTATGCGGTCTCGCTCGCCCTCGTGCTGGGCGCGGGCCTCGCGCTCGCGGTGTACTCGGTGCGGCGCCTCGGTTGGCCGGTGCTGCCGGGCCGGCGGCTGGCGTGGCCGGTGTTCCTGGCCTTCGTCGTGGTCGTCGTGGCGCTGGTGCCGATGATCTTCGTGCAGCACTACGCCGCACCGGTCGGCACCGGCTCGGACGCGCACATGGCCGCCGGCACCGCGAGCTTCCTCAAGCACGCGTACCCGACCGGCACCGATCTCGGCCAGCCGATCAACCAGATGCCGCCGACCTGGCAATCGAAGTTCCCGATCTACTACGCGTTCGCCGGCGTTTCGTCGGTCTCCGGCCTGCCCACCTGGCAGGTGCTGGCGCCGCTGGCGGCCGCGCTGCTGGCGATGGCCGCTATCGGGCTGTTCCTCGTCGCCCGCGAGGTGTTCGGGGCGACCGCGGCGATCTCGCTCGCCGCCATGGGCCTGGCTGGACTCGACCGGATGGCGCTGCACACGGGGCTCAATCCGTACTTCAACCAGACCTGGGGCTTCTTCGCGCTGCCGTTTACCGTGGTCCTCGGGTGGTTGGCCGTGCAGTCCGGAGTCAGCCGCCGGCCGCGCCAGGCGACCGTGGTGCTGCTCGGGATATTCGCCCTCGTGCTCGTGCTCGCCTATCCGCTTGCCGCGCCGATCCCCGCCGTGCCGATCGTGGTGTTCGTCTGGAGCGAGCGGCGCCGGCGGATCAAGGCTGGCGAGCAGGTGGTCACGATCCGCGACTTCTACAAGGGACGCCGGAGCCTGCTCTGGATGGTGCCCGTGGCCGCCGCGCTGGCGATTCCCGTGGCCGGCGCCGTCGACAAGGGCGTCGCGGCGGCGCAGGTCCTGGCGCCGGGCCATTCGCTGCAAGGCTGGGGCGGCGACCTCGGCCACTTCATCCCGTTCAGCTACTTCCTCTCGCTGCCGAACTCGCTGCCCGGCATAGCGCTGTTCGTGGTGATCGTCCTGCTGGCTCTACGCGGCCTGGCCGGGCAGCCGCGCTCGCTCGCCGTCGGCCTCGGCGGACTGCTGGTGATCGGGCTGTTGCTCGCCGCCTACCTACGCCACCGCCAGTACGGCTACTACTTCCATTTCAAGCTGCTGGCGTTCATCGGGCCGGTGCTGCTGGTGATCGCCGCGGTCGGGGCCGGCCGTCTACGCCGGGCCGGCCCGGCGCTGCTGGCGGTGCTGGCTCTCGCCGGCGGGGTCAGCGTGTTCGACGAGCTCAAGGCCACCGGGTATCAGCTCCCGTTGACGACGGTGCAGCTGAGCTCATGGGCCAAGGCGCTGCCCCAGGGGACCTCTATCCGCCTCGACATGTGGCCGCCGCAGCAGCTTTGGGCCGCCTACTTCCTGGTCTCGCGCCCGCTCTGCTCGCAGCTGCCGCTGCTGGACACCGACTATCCGCACGTTCCCCGCTCGCGCAAAGCGGACTACATCCTCACGACCGCCAACCTCCCGAAGCCGGCTGACGCAATCGGCGCGCCGCTGCGCACCAACGAGGGCTACCGGCTCTACCGGGAGAACCCGGCGGTGCCCGGACCGAGCGTCTGCTCAGCGCGCCGTCAAGACCGGATCTACTCCGGTCTCGGGCACAGCTACCACTGAGGGTTCGCGGCCGGACGCGCCGCGGAAATCAATCGGGGCGCGGTCAGTCGCCCGGGTCCAGCGGCGGCAAGGCCAGCGCGTGGGCGCTGGCGCCTTCCTCGGTGACCGGGATCGTCCCCTCGAGGTTGATCACCCGGTACCCGTGCGCGGTCATCGCTTCTGCGAACTCGTGGTGCGTCCCGTGCAGTTCGCAGACGATGGCCGGCCGGTGACGCTCGATCGTCGCCCGCATCCCCTCGAGCACCGCGATCTCGGCGCCCTCGACGTCGATCTTCACCAGCGTCGGCGGACGAAGTTCGCCGACCGCCAGCAGGTCGTCGATCGCCACCAGCTCGACCTCGATCACCTGCTCGGTGTTGGGATGGTCGCCGTACTCCTCCAGCTTGGACCAACTCTGGTCATCGACGATTTGCAGCCGTCCGCGTCCGCCGTGGGCCGAGACCGCCTTGTCGATCACCACGATGTTCGCCAGCCCGTTGAGCTCGGCGTTGGAGCGAATCGCCGACGCGTTGTCGGGCGCCGCTTCAAACGCGTAAACCCAGCCGTCGCTCACCCCGGCGAGATGGGCGCCGAGCAGCGAGAAGAAGCCGAGGTTGGCGCCGATGTCATAGAACACGCCACCTTTCCCAAGATGCCTCAGCATCGCCTCCTGGACCGAGCTCTCGAGGTTGCCGAAGGCCAGCGAGCCGAAGTGGGCATGGGAGATCGGCAAGTAGCGCATGTCGAGCGCAATCCCGCCCGCGTGGCCCTGGGGGATCCGCAGCACCCCGCTCTCGAGCCAGCGAATCGCGCTCCGCATCGCCAGAGACCCCGGATCGCGCCCGCTCAGGGCTCGCGCGCGCAGCTCGCGCAGCCGCGGATGACCGACCCGGATAAGCCGCCGGAGCAGGGCCGAGCGGTTGAGCCCGCGCGAACCGACCCAGTGACGGGCGCGCGCCGTGACGCTCACGGACGCCCCAGCCCTTCCAGCGCCTCGCGCAGGCGACCCGCCGCGCGCGCGTGGTCATAGAACTCGAGGCGGCGCCGCCCCCGGGCGCGCAGCTCATCCCGGAGATCGGGCTCGCCGACCACGATCCGCAGCAACTCGGCGACCGTGGCCAGGTCGTCGCCCTCGCCCAGCAGCACCCCCGCATCGCCGACCACCTCGCCGACCGCGCCGACGTCGCGGGCGATCACGGGTACGCCGAAATGAAATGCCTCCAGCAGCGGGATACAGAAGCCCTCGTGCTCGGACAGGCACAGGAATGCGTGCGCGCTGCGGTAGCGCTCGGCCAGCTCGGCGTCGGAGATGGCGCTCTGAAACGTCACCGCACCCGGTGCCAGCCGCTGCGCCAGCGCCTGCAGCTGCGCGCCGTAGGCCGGCGAGAGCGGGACGCCGACCAGGACCAACCGCGCGTCCGGCTGCGCGTCGCGATAGCGCGCGAACGCTGCAATCACCAGGTCCTGGCGCTTGTGCGGGACCAGCCGCCCCACGAACAGGATGCTCGGCGGCCCGGTCGGCGGGGCCCCGGGTGCGCCGAGGCGCCCGAGATCGAACAGAACGGGAATTACGGCCGCTTCGCGCAAGCTCAACTCGCGCAGCTGACGAGCGTTGTATTCCGACACACCGGCCAACGCGCCGAACCGCGGCGCGAGGGCGGCGAGCTGGCCGTGCGCGAGCTCGCAGCGGACCGCGTCGACCGGCTCGTACGCCCAGAAGAACTCCGGCGGGGTGATGTTGTGGGAGATCAGCAGGCCCCGCTGGGAGGCTTCGAACAGGCGCTCGAGCCCGGGCGCATAGCCCGAGTAGTGCAACAGCAAGATCTCATCCGAGCGCGGCGCAAGCTCGTGCAGTGGACGGACCACCCGCCGGGGCATGCCCGCGGCGATCACCGGCGAATAGTCCTCGCCCGACCATCCCCATTGGGTGAACAACGCCCGGCAGGCCAGCGCCTGGTTGGTCACCGCGTCGACAGGGCCGGCGGCGCAGAGGATCTGCGAGACCCTTCGGAAATCGCCGCCAGGCGATTCTCGCCAGCCGCGAGCCGCTAGGCGGGCGGCCTTCATAGTCTTGGCGGCTCACCGGCGTCCTCGCGCTCTCGCGCGGCCTGTTCGAGTTCCGCCACTCGCTCCTCCAGCCTGATCACGTGGGCGGCGATGTTCGCGTTGAAGCGGCTCTGCTGCGCGCTCATCTGACCCAGATACTGGCCCATCAAGCGGATCAGCAACCGCTTCAGCGAGGTGATCGGCTGCCCGAAGCGGCGGGTGGAATAGACCTCGGCCTGCTCGGGCTCGATGATCGCCCACTCCGCCAGCCGGCGCGCCGAGTCGACGGAGACATCGAGCTGCCACGGCGCCGACTCGGTCTCGACCGGTGGTTGGGCGGCGGCCGCCCGGCGGGCGGCGGCCAGGGCCTCCTGCGGATCCCTCACCCCGTCACCTCGAGCGAGGCGCCGCTGAAGGTCCACGTTCCCCGCAGGTCGGCGATGCCCTCGGCGTCATCGGTGCGGGCGACGCTGAAGGCCAGCAGCCGGTCGATCCCCGGGGCGGTGTCCCCCGGCTCGTGGATTCCCAGCGGGATGTCGTAGTCACCGCCGAGCAGGGTCAGATGGGGGATCCGGAAGATGAGCCGACCGCCTCCGCCGCTGGTGGCCAGGGGGACCTGCGAGCGAAACACCGACTGCCCGCTCGCCCGGCGAACGTCGATCACCAGCGTTACATCCGGCGCGCCCGGACGCGCCTCCAAGTCGAGCACCAGTCGCACCGGCTCGCCGGAGTCGAATACCTGCCGTGGCCGCCCGTCGCGGTCCTGCAACGACGCCTCGCGCAGGATCACGGCGCCGTCGCGGGCCTCGCGCGCCGCCGCCTGAGCAGCATCCTCGACCCCCAGCATCCGGTGGTAGAAGAGCAATCCCTCGTCGGTCGGCCCGTCGAAGGCCACTCGGCCGGAGTCGAGCACCACCACCCGCCGGCAGGCCGCCTCGATCGTCCCCGGCGCGTGCGACACCAGCACCACCGTGGCGCCCTGTTCGATCCGCGCACGAATATGCCGCAGGCATTTCCGCTGGAACGCCTCGTCGCCGACGGCGAGCACCTCATCGATCAGCATCACGTCAGCCTGCAGATGCGCGGCGATCGAGAATCCCAGGCGAACGAGCATCCCCGACGAATAGGTCTTGATAGGGGCGTCGATGAAGTGGCCCAGCTCGGAGAAGTCGATGATCGGATCGATCTGCGCCTCCACCTCGGCCCGCGTCATGCCGTGCAGCGCGGCGCTGACACGGATGTTCTCGCGACCGCTGAACTCGCGGCCGAATCCCGCCCCGAGCTCGATCAGCGTGGCGACCCGCCCCCCGCAGCCGGCGAATCCGCGATGGAGCGGGATGATCCCGGCCAGCACGCGCAGCGTCGAGGTCTTGCCCGCGCCGTTGCGACCAACGACTCCCACCGTCTCACCCGGCGAGACGCGCAGCGAAACCCCAGCCAGGGCCTGGGTCGGCGGCAGCTCGCCGCCCCCTCGGCGACCGATCGAGGCGACCAGTTCCTTGAGCGTGCGGCCGCGGTCCCCGCGCGGTGAGAACGCGCGCCAGGCATCGTCGAGCACGATCTCGCCTCGAGCCAGGGCCGGGCCGGAACTCATATGACCACCGCCAGCTCGCCCTCGAGGCGACGGAACATCAGCGTTCCCGCGGCGATCGAGATCGCCCCGGCGACCAGGACGTAGATCAGCGTGCTCACGCCGGGCGCGCGCCCGTAGTAGATCAGGCTGTGGAAGGCATCAACGAATGGCGCCACCGGATTGACCCAGCGCAGCAGCGGCCGCAGCCAGTGATGGGAATGCAGTCCGGGCAGCGTCTGGATCTGGAACAGAACTCCGGAGACGAAGAACCACGGCAACAGCGCGGCGGTGAGAATCGGCTGCACGTCGCGATAGTAGGCGTGCAGCGCCGAGGCGATCAGCGCCAGTCCGAGGGTGAAGGCGAGCAGACAGGCGATCACCACGGGCAGGAGCAGCAGCGATAACGCGCCGTTGCCGCGCACCACCACCGCGATCGGGACCAGCACGAACAGCATCGCGAACAGCGGCACCAGCTGGACCACTACCGAGGCGGCCGGAATCGTCTCGCGCGGGAACCGGACCTTGGTGACCAGCGCCGATTGATCGACCAACGAGGTGCTGGCTGCCGTCAGCGCCTGGGCGAAGAACAGCCAGACCAGCAGGCCGGCGAGGATGAAGATCGGATAATCGGCGTAGTTGACCGCCTTCAGCAGCGGTCCCAGCATCACCCCGTAAACCGCCATCAGCACCAGCGGATTGACCAGGTACCAGACCACGCCCACGACCGTGCCCTTGTACTTCTGGCGCAGCTCGCGACGGACCAGTTGCGCAAACAGGTAGCTGTAGCGATGCATCTCCCGCGGGATTATCGAGACTCGACCAGCAGCGTCACCGGTCCGTCGCCGACAAGCTCGACCGCCATGTCCGCGCCGAACACCCCGCGGCGCGCGTCCAGCCGCTGGCAGAAGCGCTCGTAAAGGGGTTTGGCGAGCTCCGGGCGGGCGGCGTCCACGTAGCTCGGGCGGTTCCCGCGGCGGGCGTCGCCGTAGAGGGTGAACTGGCTCACGCACAACACCTCGCGCTCGCCCAGCGCCTCGTTCATGCGGCCCTCGGCGTCGGGGAACACCCGCAGCGCTCTTACCTTGTCCGCCAGCCAAGCGGCGTCGGCCTCCGTGTCGTCCCGGCCCACGCCGAGCAGGATCAGCAGGCCGGGGCCGATCGCGGCGACGAGCTGGCCCCCGGTGCTAACCGAGGCGCGGCTCACTCGCTGAATCAGGGCTCGCACGGCGCCGGTCAGACTTCGCGAAGCTCGGCGGCGGCTCGCTCGGGGGCGACGACGTTGACATGCAGCCCGGTGGCGCGCTCGAGCCCGGTGGAGTGGAGCATGCGCGGCAATACGTCGATCCGCCAGCAGAACTGCTCGGCGCCGCGGGGCGCGGTGTGGACCCATAGGTTCAGCGGCGGACACGAGCCAAAGCGGCCGGCGAGGCGCTGCAGCGCGGCGTGAAGCATCGGCGCCCCCGTCGGCCCTGGATCCTCAAAGCGCCGGCGCGCCCGCCGCGGAGCCAGCATCAGCTGATAGGGCACGCGTGAGGCGTAGGGCGCTATCAGCACGATGTCATCGTCGATCGCCACGATCCGCTCGCGCTGGCGAACCTCCTCCTGCACCAGGTCAGCTAGCAGGTTTCCCCCCATCGTCCTGGTCGCGTAGGCGGCGAAGCGCTCCCGCTCGCGAGCCACCGCCGCCGGGACGAACGGGAGCGCGTAGAGCTGGGCGTGGGTATGCGGCAGCGAGGCACCGGCCTCCTCGCGCTCGTCGACGATCACCTGCACCGATGCCGCCTCGGGGTGAAAGCACATCCGCTCGCGCCAGACCTCGACCGCAACCCCCACCTCATCGGCGGTGAGCTGGCTCAGCGACACCACCGGCCTGGGCGAATTGACGATCACCTCGTGCGCACCGTGGGCAGGAGCCGACCAGAACAGGTCTCGGTTCGGGTTGGCCCCGGGGCGCGCCGGGGGTCCGTCCGCGGCGCCGGGGCCGCGGGCATCCTCTCCGTCACCGAGCAGCGGGTACGAGCTCGGGAGCACGCGGACCGACCAGCCCGATGAATCAGCCGCACCGCTGCCGGCGCGGATCGCGTAGAGCTCCGGTGGCGTGCGGTCCTCGCCGCCCTCGGCAAACGGATCGTCCTCAGGGTCGAAGGCCGGGGGCGACGCGACGCTCAGCGCCGCGCCCGGCGCGACGGCGCGGCCGGGGGCGATGATCGCCCGCTCACCGCCCAGCGGATCGATGCGGAGCTCCGGACCGGCTGCAGACCCGCGCCCGGTGCTCGGGGGCGCTGAGCCGCCGAGAGGCCGGCCCGAGCTCAGAGCGGCTTCTCCATCGCGACATGCTCGATTCCGGCTTCGGTGAACTCGCGGCCGCGGGCGCGATATCCCGCGAGCTCGTAGAGTGAGCGGGCGTAGGTCTGCGCGTGGAGCACGAGCCGCCGGGCGCCGGCCGCCCTGGCCTCGTCGTCGGCGGCGGACAGCAGCGCCGTGGCGATCCCCCGCCGCCGCGCCGAGCGCTCGACGGCGAGCCGGCTGAACTGAGCCGTGCTCCCGACCATCAGCACCCGGCAGGTGCCCAGCATCTGGCCGTCGGAGATGGCCGCGAGGTGCAGCGCCTCGTGGTCGCGGCCGTCCTGCTCCTCGTGGCGGGGCACCCCCTGCTCGACGCAGAAGACGTTGTGGCGCAGCATGATCGCCGCCTCCATCTCCTTGGCGCCCTCGACGCGGCGGATGTCGTAGAGGACGATGCTGCTCATCGCAAGACGTAGCGCCGGATGTCGCGCTCGAGCGCGGCGGCGCTCTCGTAAGGCCCGGCGTGGTCGTAGACGGCCTTCCCCTGCCGATTGAAGTAGATCGTCTGAGGGAAATACACGGCGGCCTGAATCGAGCGGGCGATCTGTTCGCTCGGATCCGTGAAGCTCGGGTAGGCCACCGGGAAGCGCTTCAGGAACGCCGCGGCCGATGGGTTCGCGTCCTTACCGTCGATGCCCACGAACGCCACCCGCTTGCCGAGGGCCGCGGCCGCCCGTTGGAACACCGGGAATTCGGTCTGGCAGGGACCACACCACGACGCCCATTTGTTGACCACCACCGGGTAACCGTGGAGGCTGGCCAGCCGGGCCGTGAACGCCGACTGCCCGCCGCCCAGCAACTGATCGGCCTGGGCGTGGAGCCCGGCCAGCGGCGGCGGCGAGCCCTTCAGGTCCTGTCGGATCTGCCGCGGACCCGGGGCTACGCTGTGCGCGGTAGATCCGCACCCGGACACCAGGACGCCGACGAGTACCAACGCCGTTGAGAGCGGGCGGAATCCCACAATCCGACAGCTTGCCATATGGCACCGTGGGCCAGCGTAGGGGGCGCCCAGCGTCCGGGTTCTAACCGCGATGCGGCTTTGGTCGTTCCGGTCTGCTTAAATAACCGTTATCCTCCAAGTGAAGTTTGGCGAGGGGGACGCTGGTGAGGACGACCTCGCTGCTCTCGGTGGGATGCCGAGACTGTGCCTGAGCCGCTAAGACGTGGTGCCGCGGCTCGTTTCTATCCGACGCGACCTTTGAACCCAATGGGTGATTCCACCCCTCTTCCTAGTCCTGCCGCGATTGCGCGCGCGGAGATGCTCACTCGTGAGCGCTTCGTCCATGAAGGTGAGACCCTCGAGGATGCCCTCGCGCCAGGGTCGGCTCGCCGCAGCGCGCTTGACGCCGCGGTGGCCGAGATCGAGGCGGGGCACATCCAGCCGTCGATCGACTGGCGGCGCAAGTTCTCGCTGCTGCTGGGCCTGGAGCGGCTGCTCTCCGATGACGAGCCGCGCCTGGTCGACGGCACCGTCCTCTCCGCCCACCAGGTCGACGCCCTCTCCGGCACGCTGACCGCGCTACTGGCCGAGGCCCAGCGCAACGGTCACGGCTCGGGCGGCCCGGTGGCGCCAGCGACGCTGCCCCCGCCGATCGCCCCCCCGACGATCTCCGGCGAGGAGGACGTCGATCTCGACGGCGAAGAGCCCGAGGACGAGGAGCCCCAGGACTGGCAGGACGACGACGAACTCGACGAGGACGTCCAGATCGGGGAGGCCCCCGAGGACCCGAACGCCGACCGGCGCTTCTGGTTCGAGCACGCCACGGGCGCCGGCAAGACCGTGGCCGCGCTCGGTTTCGTCGAGGGGTCGCGGACCGGCGGCGTGCTGATCCTGACCCACCGTCGCAATCTCGTCGACCAGTTCATCGGCGAGCTGCGCGACCGCGGCTATCGCGACCGCATCAGCCCGCCGCTGCTGGGCGATCAGGACAACGCCAAGGGTCCAGTCACCGTCGAGACCTATCAGTGGTTCGTGCGCAACGCCGGCCGGATGTCCGACGCCTACACGATCGTGATCTGCGACGAGGCCCATACGGCGCTGGGCGAGAAGACCTCGGCGTCGATCCGCGGCTGGTCGGGACCGATCTTCATCGGCATGACCGCCACCGGCGCGCTGATCGCCCGCCACGTCACCGATCTGTTCCCGACTCAGACCTCGCGGTTCGACCTGGCCCAGGCGGCGCGCCGAGGCGTGATCGCGCCGCTGCGCTGCATCCGGATCCCGCCGGGCCCGGGCGTGCGCACGATCGCCAAGGTGCCACTGCGCCGCGGAGAGGTGGACACCGAGTTCGATCAGGAGATGCTGGCCGAGCTGCTCGACCAGACCCCGTTTAACGTGGCCATCGCCGATCTGTACAAGACCCGGTTCAACGGCGTTCCCGGGGTCGTCTACGCCGCCGGGGTGCGCCACGCCTACAACGTCGCCCAGGCGTTCCGCGACATCGGGATCAAGGCGATGGGCGTGTCCGG
>JALYXK010000410.1 GCA_030947145.1 Actinomycetota bacterium | reverse complement strand
AGTCGCCGGCGTGAGCGAGACCGTCCGCGTGGTCTCCGTGGTCGGGCGCTTCCTCGAGCACTCGCGCATCTACGCCTTCCACCGCGGCGACGATCACTGCTACTACATCGGGTCGGCCGATCTCATGCCCCGCAATCTCGACACCCGCGTCGAGCTGCTCACCCCGATCGAGAACGAGGAGCTGCGCGCGGAGCTGGAGGACACGCTCGAGCGCTGCCTCGATGACGACACCTTCGCGTGGACGCTGGACGCTGACGGTCGCTGGACCCGGCGCGAGGAGCGGACGAGGAGCGTCCACAAAGAGCTGATGGAGAAGGCGCTCGCGCAGGTCGCGGTCGCCACTTCCTAACAGCGCGTCCGCTGCAGGCCGAGGACGCCGGTCGAGATGATCTTCTGCTTGTTCCACAGCCGCGTCGTCAGGCGGGGTCCCTTGAGCAGGCGAAGCACCTCGATGCTGTAGTCGGAGAAGGCCGACGCGAGCGCGCGCTTGACCGAGGCCCGGTCGGCCGGCGACAAGGCGCCAATCGCCGTCCCGGTCACGGACACGAAGTGGAACCCGTGGCGGCGGCGATCGCCGCGCAGCACGAAGGTCACGACCAGGTTCACGGTCTCCCCGGTCAGCGGACCAGCGGTGTACGTGTAGGCGAGGCGTATCGTGTATTTCCCGAACTCGCTGGCGCCGCAACGCCTGGCGGAGTCGATCGCCGTGTACGGGCCGTGCGACACCGTTCGCTTGACCTCCCAGCCGGGCTTGGAGGCCGCAGCGACGCCGGTCGCACCCGAAATAGCGATCATGACCAGCGCCAGCAGACGCCGTAACCGGCGCGCATTCACAATTGGACCGTAGCGCAGGCGACTGCGGCGCCCGCTCGCGGCGACAAGCGTCCCCTCGAATCGGCAGACTGTGGCGAGGCGGCCTATGCATAGCGACCTCCTATTCGTGATCGTCGTCGGTGCCGCGCTCGCGTTCGATTTCACCAACGGCTTCCACGACACCGCGAACGTCGTCGCCGCCTCGATCTCGACGCGGGCGCTGTCGCCGCGTACGTCGGTGACCATCGCCGCGGCGCTCAATTTCGCGGGCGCCTTCATCTCGCTCAGGGTGGCCGCCACGATCGGGTCCGGCATCTTCGACACTGGCCGTATCACCGAGACGATCGTCTTCGCTGGGCTCATCGGTGCGATCGCCTGGAACCTCGTGACGTGGTTCTTCGGTCTGCCTTCGAGCTCCTCGCACGCCCTTATAGGTGGCGTCACCGGCGCCATGCTCGCCGCGGTCGGCGGCGGCGGGGTCAAGGGTCAGGCGCTCATTCGCACCGTGGTGGCGCCCGCCCTGGTCGCGCCGGTGCTGGCGTTCGCCGTGGCCGGAATCTCGATCGTGCTCGTCTATCGCCTGGTCGGCAGGCGGCGTCCCGGGGTCGTGACCGACGGCTTCCGCATCGGGCAGATCGCGTCGACGAGCATGCTCTCGCTCGCGCACGGCACCAACGACGCCCAGAAGACCATGGGGGTGATCGCCCTTGCCCTCGTGGCTCACGGCAGCATCAGCATCAAGCACTTCTACGTCCCGACCTGGGTAATCGTGGCCGCAGCCTCGGCGATCGCACTCGGCACCTACGCGGGCGGCTGGCGGATCATCCGCACCGTCGGCACGCGCATCATCAAGATGGACATCGCCCAGGGCTTCACGGCCCAGGGGGCCGGCGCCGCGGTGATCCTCGCCTCCTCGCACTTCGGCTATCCGCTCTCGACCACCCACGTGATCTCGGGCGGGATCATGGGCGCCGGCGCGGCCAAGCGCCTCTCGGCCGTGCGGTGGGGCGTCGCCGGGAACATCGCGGCCGCGTGGATCCTCACCATCCCTGCGGCCGGTCTCGCGGGTGCGGCGACCTACGGCGTCACCAGCATCTTCGGTACCGGCGTGCTCGGGCCGATCCTCATCACCATCCTCGCCCTCGGCGTGCTCGGATCGGTACTCGTGCGCCGGCGACGCTCGCCCTATCCGGTCCACGCGTGATCGCCGCCTCGACCATCCTCGACGCCCGCACGCTCGGCAAGGTCATCCTCTACGCGCTGCTCGCCGGAGTCGGCGTCTCGGTCGTGTTCGCCCTCGGCGTAACGAGCGCCGCCGGCCTCGCCGACGCCGTCCGCCAGCGCCGGACCCTGGTCGGCGCCCTGTGGGGCGTCACCGCCGTCCTCTGCCTCGCCGGGTCGCTGGGGGCGATCGCGTTAGGGATCGTCGTGATGACTTCTAAGTAGTGCCGGGGCCGGGGCGCCGCCACGCTTGGCGGCGGCACCCCGACTGGGGATTCCCGGCTACGGGATGAGGCCGCCGGTGCCGCTGGAGGTCGCCGCGGCGGGCTGGGTGCCGAGCTTGACCTTGACGCTCGTGCTACCGCTCCCGCGCTGGACGGTGAGGGTCACGGTGTCGCCGGGCGAGTAATTGGCGATCGTCGCGATGAACTGGTTGACCGTGCTGACCGTGTGGCCGTTGACCGCGGTGATCTTGTCGCCGGCCTTGACGCCGGCCTGGGCCGCGGGAGCTCCCGGCACCACAGCGCCGACGCTGGCGCCGCCGGTGCTGCTCGGCTGCAGCGAGACGCCGACGTAGGCGTTCCGCGCCTTTCCCGTCGAGATGATGTCGCGGGCGACGCGGGCGATCGTGTTCGACGGGACCGCGAAGCCGACACCCGCGCTCGAGCCAGAGCCGGAGGCGTTGGTCGCGTTGGTGTCGATCTGGTCGTTGATGCCGACGACCTGACCCGCGGAGTTGAGCAGCGGGCCACCGGAGTTACCGGGGTTGATCGCCGCATCGGTCTGGATCGCGTTGGCGATCGTCCAGTTGTTGGGCGAGCTGATGGCACGACCCAGGGCGCTGACGATGCCCGCGGTCACTGTGCCGGGAAGGCCGAAGGGGCTTCCGATCGCCACCACGCCGTCGCCGACCTGAAGGGTCGAGGAGTCCCCCACGGGGAGGGGATGCAGCTCAGAGGAGGCGATGTTGACGTGGATGACCGCGACGTCCTCGCCCGTGTCGGTGCCCACGACGTTGGCGCTGGCCGAGTGGCCGTCCGGGAAGATGACCTTGATCGACTGCGCGCCGGTCACTACGTGCTCGGCGGTGACGATGTTGCCGTTCTTGTCCAAGACGAATCCCGAGCCTTCGGCCCGGGTCTGCTGGGTCCCACCGCCGAAGCCGAAGAAGCCGCCCGAACCGTTGGAACTCGAGGTGGCGTTGACCTGGATGTCGACGACACCCGGGCCGGCCATCTTGAAGATCTGGTTGACGGTCCGACCCTTGCTGCTGCTGAGCGCGGTGGGTACCGGGCCGGGATGGGCGGCCGCGACGGCGGACCCACTGGTCTCGGTGATGATCCTCGTAGTTGAGTTGTCGTTGGCGGCGATGAGGCCGACCACTCCGCCGGCTACCGCGCCGGCGATGATGACTGGTAGAAAGCGTTTCATTGTAAGCCTGGTCTCCTCAGGAGGCGGAATCAGTAGCGGTTCGAGTGACTGGTTTGGGGGTGGGGATTCCCGGGGCGCCGGCACTCGCCGGCTCCGCGAACCGCCAGCAGGCGAGTCCTCCGACGGTAGCAATCGCGATTACGTAGATCGCCAGCAGCCAAGCCGCCGTGTTATCGGTCCCCGCGGTTATGCCGTGCGTCGTGGCCAAAGCCCATACGGCGAAGTTGAGGTAGTGGGCGCCGCGCCAGATCCGGCGTGGAAGAACCTTCCTGAGCACGTGCAGCGCGTCGGCCAGCGTCTCGGCGAAGAGCCCGGAGACAGCGACGATAGGGGCGGCGGAGCGGTTGACGCGGTTCAGCTCGCTGTCGGGCCGAAAGCGGCTGAATACCTGCTCGCGGCGCTCGAACAGCGCCCGGATCGCGCGCATCTCCGCTTCCTCGGCGCCGCCCACGACCACCTCGCAGCCCATCGCGCTGAACTTGCCGACCGAGCTCACGACGCCCCCGTGGAGACGCTCGGCGCCTGCGGGCCCGGGGCGGGGGTGACCTGCGCCTGACCGAAGCTACCGGTGGCGGGAGCCGTCTCGCTCGACGCCGGCGCGCTCGTCGTCGTCGACCCCGCGGTGGCGGGGTGGTTCGACCGCGCGAAGCCGATGGTCGCGGCGAATGCGAGAACGGACCCGAACACTAGTCCTCGCTTCGCAAGAGCCGCACGCCGGCGGGCGCCGGTGATCGGTATGGCGGGCATGGATAGTTATGGCAGCACCACGGAGTGAGAGATCGATGAGAGGTGCATCAGAAGTAGGTAAGAGTGGAATTCGCGGAAGGCGAATTCCACTACCCCTCCGCATCCGGCCGGCGCCTCGCGTCCTTGCGCGTGGCCTGGCGGCGCTTGGCGTCGAGGCGTCGTCGGCGGGATGCCTCGGTGGGCCTGGTCGGCCGGCGCGTCCGGGGTATGGCGAGGGCGGAGGCGAGGCGGCGCTGGAGACGCTCGAGCGCGAGCTCGCGATTGCGCGCCTGGCTGCGTGCGTCCTGGGCGATGGCGACGACCACGGGTCCGAAACGGGCCGTGATACGTCGCTTCTGCTCGTCGGTGAGCGTGCCGGAGTCGGCCACGCGGAACACCGCCTCCACCCGGGAGGCGGTTACGTTGGCGTGCTGACCGCCAGGTCCCGACGAGCGGCTTGTGCGCAGCGAGACCTCGCGCAGGGGCAGGCGGGTGTGCCGGTCGATGGGCATCGGATCGTCCATCGCCTAGTCCGCTCCGCCGCCGACCGGACCCGGCCGCAGGTCGTCGAGTGGCCCCGGCGATGGCGGCCTCGGCACCCTTGCGCGGCGCCGGACGTTTCGCGCGCGCGCGAGGTTGCGGTGATGTAGATCACAGCGCCCTGGTCTGAGCCGACGTGCCTCTCCGGCCCGTGCTAGCGTCCCGCAGCGTTCGGTCGCTCGCGGTCTTCGTCGAGCGGCAAAAGCAGGTGCAGGCGCGGCGGGGTCGCTGGAGCGAACCTCCGGGCAAGGCGCACTACAGGCCACGGAGGAAT
>JALYXK010000384.1 GCA_030947145.1 Actinomycetota bacterium | reverse complement strand
GATCCGCTGCCGCCGCCCGGGCCAGCGCCTCGGGCGGCGCCCCTCGGTCAGTCCAGGTCCGGTCCGTCAGCGGCCGCACACCCTTGGGTCAAGCGCCGGTCCAGCTCGGCCTGGCGGGCCGTGAACTCCCAGCGTTCGACCACGCGCTCGCCCTCGAGACGCAGCACCTCAACTGTCTCAAAGCGCAGCTCGCCCTCGCCGAAGTTGTGGACGACATCCCCCACGGCGACGACGTGGTCGCCGTGCTCGAGGACCTCGCGGTCCTCGACGCGGGCCGGCGACGCCCACATCGGTTCCATGTAGTCCTCCCACAGGCTATCCCGGCCCTCGTAGGTCCCGGCCAGCGGATGCTGACCGACGACGTGCCAGACGACGTCCTGGGCCAGGCAGCCGAGAAACGCGTCGCGGTCGCGCTCGTTGAACGCCCGGTGGGTGCTCCGCACGACGGCGGCGCCCTGGTGATCGCGGCCCATGCTCGGACGCTATCACCCGATAGCCTGGCACCATGCCCCCGTCCGCCGAGCCCGCCGCGGGCTTCGAGCCCCCGGGGCCCGGGATGTGGACGCTCGACACCGGACACTTCCCCCAGCCGGCCACGCGGTTCGTGAGCGAGCTGTTCCCGGAACCCGCCCGGCGCGGCTTTCGGGAGGCGACGGCCCGCTACGGGCTGCTGATGGACCACATCGAGTGGGCGTTCGTGCACGGTTGGGCTTACCTCTGCCCGCGCCCGGTCCGAGCGCTGGGAGAGGGCATGACCCGCGAGCGCTGGGAGGCCCTGGTCGGAGCCACGGTGGGCGTGGGCGAGCGCTTGGCCTCCAGCGCCACGGTGTTCCAGGACAGACGCTGGCGCGAGGACGTGGCCGAATGGGATCACTGGACCAAGCCGCGGATGGACCGCGCGCACCGCGAGCTGCAGGCGGTGGAGCCCACGCATCTGTCGGCCTCCCAGTTGCTCTCCCATCTGCAGCGATGTCGGCAGAACCTCCAGCGCGCCGTCCACGAGCACCATCGCCTGGACGTGGCCCCGGTGATTCCGGCCGGCGACTTCCTCGTCCACGCCGAGGAGTGGACCGGGCGCTCCACCGCCGATTTGGTCCAGCTGATCCGCGGTGGCGATCCGCTCGCGCTCGCCGCGGGACCCGAGCTGACCCGATTGGCGCAGGCCGCGCGCCAGGAGCCGCCGGGCGCCGCGATCCTGACCTCCGAGGACGAGCCCGGCGCCGTCCTCCACGCCCTGGCCTCGCGGCCGGGCGCCGTCGGCCGGGCCGTGGCCGGGTACCTGAACGTCGTCGGCTGGTGGAGCGCCGGCAGCGGCTGCGACGTGGGCGAGCCGTGTTTGCTCGAGCTGCCCCACCTGCTGCTGGGGACGATCCGGACCGCGGTGCAGGCTGGCCCGCGCGCCGCCGAGCCCCCCGCGAGTGCCGAGCTCCTAGCCGAGGTGCGAGCCGCGGTGCCGGCGGCGAGCCGAGACGCATTCGACGCGCTGCTGGCCGAGGCGCGCGCGACCCACCGGGTCCGCGATGAGCGGGCGATTCACTGCGACGTGTGGGCCTACGGGCTGACCCGGCGAGCCATCCTTGCCGCCGGCCGGGGGCTGACTGAGGACGGCGCGATCCAGGAGCCCGAGCACCTGGTGGAGGCGAGCTACGCGGAGCTGAGGTCCATGATCGAGCGAACGTCCGGCCCGTCGGGTGAGGAGCTCGCCGCGCGGGCGGGCTACCGGCGGGCAGCGACGCACCACCACATCCCCGCCCTCCTGGGCGGCCCACCGCCGGCGCCCGTGCCGATCGAGTGGCTCTCGCCCGGGGCGGCCCGTACCGAGCGCGCGTTCAGGACATACCTCCGGGCGATGTCCGGAGAGGAGCCGAGCGTCGGCGGCGCCGTCAGCGGGGTGCCGGCCAGCCCGGGCCGGTACGAGGGCCGGGCCCGGGTCATTCACAGCACCGCCGATCTCGCGCGCATCGAGCCGGGCGACGTGCTCGTCACCGGCTCGACCACCCCTGCGCTCAACCCCGTCCTGCCCCTCCTGGGCGCGATCGTGACCGACCGCGGAGGGCTGCTGTCGCACGCCGCGATCGTGGCTCGCGAGTTCGGCATCCCGGCGGTCGTGGGTACCGGCGACGCGACCACGAGAATCCCCGATGGAGCGCTGGTGCGGGTGGACGGCGCGACCGGTCAGACGACGCTGCTCGGCCCACACAGCGAGTCGAACCGATCCAGGTAGCCGGCGAAGGCCGCCCTCACCCGGTCGGGCGGGAGGTCAAAGACGCGCTCGTCGTAGTCGTGGATGCCGTGGCGATCGCGCGGGTTCTGCTCCAGCCAACCTCGCATCGACGCCGCGACCGTCGGCTCGAGGCGGATCTGGAGCCACTCGTAGACCCGCATGACGGTGCGGATCGGGTCCGCGACCAAGTCCGGGTAGGACACGTCGAAGAAGCAGCGCTCGTCCACGGCGGCGCGCACGCACAGGGCGCGGGCCATGGCCGTGGCGCCTCGCCACAACGCCTGTTCGCCGACGCGTACAGGGGAGATCGTCTCGGAATT
>JALYXK010000380.1 GCA_030947145.1 Actinomycetota bacterium | reverse complement strand
CGCGAGCGGATGGCCGCTGGCGCTGTGCTTCGCGCTGATCAGCAGCGCGTTCGACATGTCCTGGGGGAAGGCCAGCAGCCCCGGCCCGGCATTGCCGGCGGGACCGAGTCCGGTGCCGATGGGCGTGGCCCTGGCGCCCGCGGCGCGGTGGGCGACCCGGGCGCTGTCGGACGCGCCGCCGGCCGGGGCGGCGCCGCCAACCACATGGTTCACGTACCGGACCGAGCCCGGGTCGGGCATGGCCAGCCTGGACAAGCTCTTGGCGCTGGGACGGGCCAGCGTCTGGTAGGGGAACGATCTTCCTCGGACTGTCGTCGGCGCCTCCGGGTCGGTCGGGTCGACGAAGCTGAGGAAGGTGGCGTAGCCGGAACGGTCGGCCTGCGGACGCGGTTGGCGATGGCCCGTGGCCTTCCGGTTCTGCTTCTGCTTCTTCGCAGCCGACTTCACGAATTCCGGCGATCCGGCGGCGTTGGTGCGCTCATGACCGAAGCGCTTGGCCATCTGCTGGTAGAGCACGGCGTTGGCGAGTTGATTGCCGCCACCGTTGCCGAAGATCCCGCCGACCAGCGCAGCGATCGAGACGAGGTCATCGAGGGCGAACGGCTGCGGCGTCAGTCCGAGGACGGTGTACTCGGCCGGCATCTTCGTGGCCAGGTTCAGCGGATTCTTGGCGGCGGTGATGTAGGCGTTGATGCCGGCCACGTAGTTGGTCGCGTCGGAAAGGATCTGCTGGCCGTCGGGCCCGGCGGCGATGTGCTGCACCTGCGCGGTGAGATCTTGGGGGGTGTACGGCTCCATGGCCCAGACGCTCTGGTCCATGGAGACGTTCGCTCCGCCGGCGAAGCTGGCCAGATCGCCCTGACCGACGTGGCGCAGGGCATCGATGAAGAACAGGCGATCCTCGGCGGTCGCGTAGCCGATGCCGAACATCAGCGCCGGGCGCGTGTCGCCGTAGATGTGAGGGACGCCGAACTGCTGGTCGCGGACGATCGTGACGCCGGGCTCGGGGCTCTCGCTGGGGCCGACGTCGCCAACCGGCACGCCGAAGGTCGCGTCCTTGAAGTAGTTGCCGATCTGCGCGGGCTGGATGCCCGGCGCCGCCGTGGTCAGGTCGGAGTACATCGCCAGCTGGTCGTCGTTGTGCGGCGGGCGCGCCTTGGTGAGCTCGTAGAGACCGAGCTGGGTCGCGTTCACCAGACCGTTGGTCCCCGGCGGTAGGACGTTGCGGAAACCCCCGAAATCGTTGGTCCCGTACGGCGGAACCTGCGCGCCGGCCGCGCCGGGCCAGGCAAGCGCCGCCAGCAAAGCGAGCGTCGCGAGCAACGCTGGCGTTGCCCCGAACCCAGCCACCCTCGCGCTGATCGATGACCGGAGTCTCATCCTCTTGCGCGGCAATCTACACCCTGGCGCGGCGAGCCTGATCGTGGCACGAAAGGCGTTACACCCGGGTGACGGCGTGTGCCAATTCGGCGACTGAATCGCGACGAATCTGCGGGACGCCGGCAGCGACGCCGACACTCGAGCCGATCAGCGCGCGCGCGGCCTCGATGCCCGGCGCCGTCTGCACCGCCGCCTGGAGCGAACGGCTACCCCCGAGCCGCTCGAGGTACCACGGATAGAACTTCCGCAGGTAGCGCGAGGCGCGCTCGCGGCCGAGGTGCTCGCAGGCGCGCGAGATCACCCAGTCGAGCTCGGCCAGGATCTCCGGCGGAGTCGGCTGATCGTCGCCACGCGTGCCCAGCAGCTGCGAGAACAACCAAGGGTTGCCCAGCGACCCGCGGGCGAGCAGGATACCCGCGGCGCCGGTCCGCTCGAAGGCGTCCCGGGCCTGCTGTGCGGTGTGCAGGCCCCCGGAGATCAGCACCGGGACCGGCAGCTCTTCCACCAGCGCCCGGACCAGCTCGTAGTCCGGGGCCCCCTGATGGCGCTGGGAGGCGTGACGAGGATGGATGCTGAGGCCGGCCACGCCCGCGTCGTAGGCCAGCCGGCGCGCCAGCTCGACCCCGCTGCGGTCCCCCGGGCGCAGGCCGCTACGGAGCTTCACGGTCACCGGCCGCCCGCTGCCCCGGGCCGCCGCGCGAGCCAGCTTCACAGCCAACGAGGGATCCTCGAGCAGCGCGGCGCCGGCTCCCGTCTTGCAGACCTTGGGGACCGGGCAGCCCATGTTCAGATCGATCAGGTCGGCGCCCGCGGCGGCCACGCGCTCGGCCGCGGAGGCCATCACGTCAGGATCGTGTCCGAACAGCTGCACGGACACCGGGTGCTCGTTGGGATGGATTCGCAGCAGCTCGGTGCAGGTCCGCTCGTTGCCGTAGTGCACGGCGAAGCTCGAGACCATCTCCGAGACGGCCAAGCCGGCACCGTAGCGCTTGGCCTGTAGGCGCACGAACCAATTGCCGATCCCCGCCAGGGGGGCCAGCACCACCCGGTTGGGGATGCTTACGCCGCCGAGCGTCCAGGGATCGGTGAGGGACGTCGTCGTCATCGGGTTCATGGTACGAATCCAGGCGTGGACCTCGGCGCGATCTTGAATCCCTGGGCCGATGTGGTGCAGCAGCGCGTTCCCGGAATCGAGCTCTTCGACGCTCACACCCACCTCGGCGAAAACGACCCGGACGGCATGCGCCAGAGCCCGCCGGAGCTCCTCGAGGAGCTCCGGACGGCCCGGGCCCGGGGAGCGTTCGTGTTCCCCATGCACGAGCTCGACGGCTACCCGCCCGCCAACGACATGGTGCTCGAGGCGGCGGCCGCGTCGGCTGGACTGCTCGTTCCCTTCTGTCGCGTGAACCCGCACAACGGTGCGGTCCCGGAGGCGCTGCGCTGCCTCGAGGCCGGCGCGCGCGGGATCAAGCTGCACCCGCGGGCCGAGGGGTTCACGCTCGATCATCCCGAGATCCGCCCGCTGGTCGGCCTGGTCCACGAGCGCGGCCTGCCGATGCTGATCCACGCCGGCCGGGGCATCCCGGCGCTGGGGCAACACGCGGTCGAACTGGCGCGAGAGTTCCCGAACGCCCGGCTGATCCTCGCTCACGCCGGGATTTGCGATCTCTCCTGGATCTGGCGCGTCGCCCCGGACGTGCCGAACCTGTTCTTCGACACCGCCTGGTGGATGCCCGCCGACCTAGTGTCCCTGTTCTCGCTGGTCCCGCCCGCTCAGATCCTCTTCGCCAGCGACTCCCCGTACGGATCGACGGGCGTGTCCGCCTCGATCCAGTTCCGGCTGGCCCTCCAGGTTGGCCTCTCCGCCGAGCAGATCCGCTCGATCGCCTCCGAGCAATCCCTGCGCCTCGCCGCCGGGGAGAACCCGCAGCCCGCGGGCCCGGCGCTGGGCGAGCGCGAGCGGGCGCCGCACCTGTTGCTCGAGCGGGTGTCCGAGTTCCTGCAGCTGGGGACGATCATGTCGATGCGTGGCGGCGAGGGGACCGAGATGCTCGCCCTGGCCCGGCTGGCCTGCGAGGTCCCGGACGAGATCGACGACGCCCCGGTGTTCACCGCCGTCCGCGCCCTGATGGACGCGCACGACGAGTTCGCGGCGGCCCACCCGGAGGACCGCCGCCGGATGGCGTTCCTGATCCTGGCGATCGCCGTCTCGCGGACCCCGGACGTGCCGCTCCCGGGCTGAGGCTCGCGCACGCGGCGACGTGCCGGGCCCAGGCTGGCGCGCACTACGGGACCTGGTTGCGCTCCCAGATCAGGCGCAGGCCGATCAGGGTGAGGAAGTCGTCGACCTCGTCGATCGTCTCGCGGACGAACGGGACCAGCGCGGCGGCCAGTCCCCCGGTGGCGATCACGGCGGTCGACGCTCCAAGCTCGGCGCGCAGCCGGCGGACGATCCCCTCCACCTGGCCGGCGAAGCCGTAGACGATGCCGCTGCGAATCGCGTCGACCGTCGACTTGCCGATCAGCGAGCGCGGAGCGCCCAGCTCCACCTTCGGCAGCTTGGCCGCGCGCTCGTAGAGGGCATCGATCGAGATCTCCGCGCCTGGGGTGATGATCCCGCCGAGATACTCGCCCGCCGCCGAGACGACGTCATAGGTGATCGCGGTGCCGAAGTCGACGATCACGCAGGTGTCCCGGACGCGGTCGTAGGCCGCCACCGCGTTGACCAGACGATCGGCTCCGACCTCGTAGGGATTGTCCATCCGGATCGGCATGCCGGTGCGGATCGTCGGCCCGACGATCAGCATCTGGTGCCTCAGGTACCGGTCGGCCATCGCGGTCCACTGTTCGGAGAGCTGGGGCACGGTCGAGGAGACGATCGAGGCGTCGAGGTCACCGAAGCCCAAGCCCCGCAGCCCGAGCAGGTTCGACAGCGCCGCGCCGAGCTCGTCCCGGGTGGATTCGCGGACCGTGGCGAAGCGCCAGTGCTCGGTGACCGCGCTCTCCCCCGGCTCGAACACGCCGAAGTGCGTCTGGGTGTTGCCGACATCGACGACGAGCAGCATGGCCGAACCCTATCCGTCCGCTGTAGAGGGAGCTGAAGCCGGAGCTCAGACCAGGGCCGGTCCGGCCCGCCGGACATCCTGGCCGGCCCCGAGTGAGG
>JALYXK010000377.1 GCA_030947145.1 Actinomycetota bacterium | reverse complement strand
GCGGGGGGCCGCCTCGCTGGCCATCCTGGCGGCGCTCGACCCCGAGCGTCCCGTGGCGGTCTGCCGGGAGCTGACCAAGATCCACGAGGAGGTCGTCCGCGGCACCGCCGCCGAGCTGGCGGCCCGGTACGCCAGCGCGCCGCCCAAGGGTGAGGTGGTGCTGGTGGTCGGTCCGGCGCCGGAGGCCGTCGGTGACCTGGCCACGGGCGTGGCGGCCCTGCGCCGGCTGGTGAACGCCGGCGCCAAGCCGCGCGCGGCGGCGGCCGTCGTCGGCGAGCTGACCGGGACCGGCGCCAACGCTCTGTATAAGGCGCTGATGGCCGACGATCAGGCCTAGTGGCCGCTCACGGCGCCGCTAGCCTTGCGCTCGGCCATGTCCTTCTACATCACCACCCCGATCTACTACGTCAACGCGCAACCGCATCTCGGCCACGCGTACACCTCGATCGCCGCCGATGTGCTGGCGCGGCACATGCGCCAGCGCGGCGAGGACGTGTTCTTCCTCACCGGAACCGACGAGCACGGGGAGCCGGTCGCCGATGCCGCGCGGGCCCTGGGAATCGAGCCAAAGGAGCTGGCCGACCGCAACGCCGAGCGATTCAAGGCGCTGATGCCGACGCTCAACGTCTCCAACGACTTCTTCATCCGCACCTCCGACGAGCCGCACCAGAAAAGGGTTCAGGAGGTCCTACAGCGGGTCCACGACAACGGGCACGTGTACAAGGGCCTGTACGAGGGCTGGTACTGCCCGCGGTGCGCCGACTTCAAGGTCGAGAACGAGATCCTCGAGGGCAACCGCTGCCCGATCCACGAGATCGTGCTGACCCGCGAGCAGGAGGAGAACTGGTTCTTTCGCCTCTCGACCTTCCAGGAGCCGCTCGAGCGGCTCTACGACGAGCATCCCGACTTCGTGATGCCGGCTCGGCACTTCAACGAGGCGCGCTCGTTCATCGCCCAGGGCCTGCAGGACGTCTCGCTGTCCCGCGGCCGGCTGAAGTGGGGGGTGACCGTGCCCTGGGATCCCAGTCACGTCTTCTACGTGTGGTTCGACGCGCTGCTCAACTACTACACGGCGCTCAGCTATGCCAGGCCGGGGGAGGATTTGACTCAACGGTTCTGGCCGGCCACGTTTCACATCATCGGCAAGGACATCCTGAAGTTCCATACGGTGTTCTGGCCGGCGTTGCTGATCGCCGCCGACCTGCCCGTGCCCGAGCACGTGTTCGTCCACGGCTTCCTGCTCGGGGCCGACGGGCGCAAGATGAGCAAGTCGCTGGGCAACGTGCTCGACCCGTTCGAGGTGATGGAGCAGTTCGGCACCGACGCGCTGCGCTTCTACCTGATGCGTGACGTCGCCTTCGGCGGCGACGGCGCGGTGGGGATGGACGCCGTCACCTCGCGCTACGAATCCGAGCTGGCCAACGAGTACGGCAACCTGGCCAGCCGGACGGTGGCCATGATCAATCGCTACCGCGACGGCGTCGTGCCCGAGGCGCCCACGGAGCGGGAGATCGCCGGCGACTTCGCTGAGCTCCCCGGCCAGGTCGCGGCGCTGCTCGACCGGGCCGAGGCCACCCAGGCCCTCGAGCTGATCTGGCAGCGCGTGCGCCGGCTGAACCGCTATGTCGAAGAGCGCGCGCCCTGGCAGCTGGCCAAGGATCCGGTCCGCGCGGATGAGCTCGATCAGACGCTGGCCTCGCTGGCCGAGGGCGTGCGCGCGCTCAGCGTGCTGCTGCATCCCTACATGCCGGCCAGCACCGCCCACCTGCTCGACGTGCTCAGCGCGCCGGCGATCGACTACGCGGCGGCCAAGTTCGCCCCCCGTGGATCGGGCGCGCACGTCGGCGCGCTCGAGCCGCTGTACCCCAAACGCTGATGGTTCGGCTGTGATCGACAGCCACACCCATCTGCACCTGTGCGACCCGCCCGATGCCGAGCTGGTCGCGGCGGCCGAGCAGGCCGGCGTGACCCGGATCGTCACCGTGGGGACCAACGGGGCCTCGTGCCGCGCCGCGCTGGCCGCCGCCGAGGCCTTCCCCCAGGTCTACGCCGCGATCGGGCGCCACCCGAACGAGGCCACAGGCTTCGACGCCGCCGGCCTGGCCGAGCTGCAGGCGCTGGCTGCGCACGAGAAGTGCGTGGCGATCGGCGAGACCGGCCTGGACTTCTATCGCGACTACGCCCCGCGGGCCGACCAGGAGCGGGCCTTTCACGCCCAGATCGAGCTGGCCCGAGCGACCGGTAAGCCGCTGGTGATCCACACCCGGGCCGCGGACGATGACACTATTGCCACGCTCAGCCAGCGCGCGGCGGGGGTGCCGGTGATCCTCCACTGCTACTCGATGGCCGACCGGATCGAGGAATGCCTCACCCACTCCGATTGGTGGATCTCGTTCGCCGGGAACGTCACCTACCCGAAGGCGCAGGGCCTGCGCGAGGCCGCCCTGCGGGTGCCGGCGGAGCGGCTGCTGGTCGAGACCGACGCGCCCTACTTGTCCCCGCAGGTCGTGAGGGGAAAGCCGAACCAGCCGGCCAACGCGGTCAGCACCGCGCAGGCGCTGGCGATCGAGCGCCGGGTGGAGTACGCCGACCTCGAGCGCTCGATCGAGCGGGCCGCGGCGGCGGTGTTCGGATGGTGAGGACTGCCAGGTCACGTACCCGCGACCTCGGGCAGAACTTCCTCGTCGACCGCAACATCCTCGACGTGATCGCCCGGCTGGCCGAGCTCGGGCCCGACGATGTCGTGCTGGAGATCGGCGGGGGACTCGGGGTGCTCTCCGAGCGGCTCGCGACCGAGGTCGGGCACCTGCACGTGGTGGAGATCGACGGTCGCCTTCAGGAGCGCCTGCGCGAGACCCTGGCCCCGTATCCGAACGTCGCACTGTGGTTCGCCGACGCGGTGACGTTCGACTTCGCCGCGCTCCAGCCGGTTCCGCGGAAGGTGGTGGCCAACCTGCCCTACGGCGTGGCGGCCACCGTGATTCTGCGGACTATCGAGCTGCTACCGGCCGTCACCAGCTGGGTGGTCATGGTGCAGCGCGAGGTGGGGGAGCGGTTCGCGGCGGCGCCGGGCACCTCGGCCTACGGAGTGCCCTCGGTGCTGGCTCAGCTCTCGACCGACGTGAAGGTGCTGCGAGCGGTGGGCCGCACCGTGTTCCGCCCGGTGCCCAACGTGGACTCGGTGCTGATCGGGCTGCGCCGCCACGGCGCGGCGCCTGACCCTCGGCTCCGCCGGCTCGTCCACGACGCCTTCGCCCACCGGCGCAAGGCGCTGCCCGGCTCGCTCGCGCTGGCCGCGGGGGCCGAGCCCGGGATCCGCGAGCGGGCCCGGGCCGCGCTGCTCGCGCTCGGCCAGCCCGCGGACGCCCGCGCCGAGCGGCTCTCGCCGGAGCAGTTCCGCGAGCTGGCGGCCAGGCTGTGGCCCTAGCGCTGCGGGCACTCGCGCCGGGGAAGATCAACCTCGCCCTGGTGCTGGGTGCGGTGCGGGGCGACGGCCGCCACCAGCTGGTGACGCTGTTTGAATCGATCTCACTGGCCGATGAGCTCTGGCTTACCGAGCTCGATGCCGAGGCCGGCCCGGATCAGGTCTGCTGCCCCGGTGTCCCCGAACCGAACCTCGTCTCGCGCGCGCTGCAGGGCCTGCGCGATCGAGGCTGGGACGGACCTCCGGTGCGGGTCGAGATCGCCAAGCGCATCCCGGTGGCGGCCGGGATGGGCGGCGGCTCGGCTGACGCGGCGGCGACGCTGCGGCTGGCCCGGCATCTGGGTGGCACGAACGAAGAGTGGATCGCCGGGCTGGCGATCGAGCTCGGCGCCGACGTCCCGGGCCAGCTCGCTCCGGGGCTCGCGCTGGGCACGGGCGCGGGTGAACTGGTGGCGCCGATCGCGCCGATCGCCCACCACGCGCTGGTGATCGTCCCGCTCCCGTTCCCGCTCTCCACCCCGGCGGTGTTCGGCGAGGCCGACCGCCTCGGACTTCCGCGCACCGAGGCCGGCCTGTCGCAGCGCGGCGCTGAGCTGACCGCCGCGCTGGCCCCCGGAGCGGTCTTGCCGCCGGAGCTGATCGTCAACGAGCTCGAGCCGGCCGCCCGGTCGCTCTGCCCGGAGATCGACGGTGCGTTGGCGCAATTGCGCGCGGCGGGGGCCCAGAGCCCATTCGTGTGCGGCTCGGGAGCTACCTGCGCCGGATTGTGGTGGGGTGAGGACGCGTTGGTGGCCGCCGCCGGCGCGGCCACGGCGCTGGCCTGCTGGTTCCCGGGAGCCACGGCGGCCGTGCCGGTCGGGCCCGAGGCCGGGCGCGTCGCGCGCCGATGAGCCCACGCCGCCACCCCGCGTTCCGGTCATCCCCGCCATCCGGCACAATTGCCAGAGCACCGATGAGCAATCAAGACATCACGTACCTGGTGGGGGCCTGCCTCGGCGTGTTCGGAGTGGCTGCATTCGGCGCGTTTGTGCTGGCCCCCGCCGTCACCGCCTACCGCCGCCCGCTCGAGCGGGTCGCCGTGGTGATCCTCTCCGTCTACGTACTGGCCGCGCTGGTCGGCGTCGGCGTGCTGCTCGGCGCGCTGGTCGTGTTCGAATGGCCACGGCTGTTCTGATGTGCGGGATCCGAGGGTGACTGACGTGAGCGAACAGGCCCCCAGGCCCGGTACGACGCGGGCCGCCGCCCCCGATCTAGGCGCGCTGGCGGCGATCACGGACGCGGTCGAAGCCGGCGCGGGGCTGCCGGAGGTGCTCCGAGCCGCCGCCCGCGCGCTCGACGCCAGTCTGATCCTGATCGACCGGTCGGCCACCATCCTGGCCGTCGCCGCTCGATCTCCCGCCGACGAGCGCTCGCTGATGCGCGACACCGACGACGTCATCTCGATCGAGCTGAAGGTGGCCGACGTGACCGTCGGCCAGCTGCGCATGCGCAGCCGCGAGCACGCCCCAGACGGCTCGATGCTGCGGCTGGTCAGCACGCTGATCGCCTCCGAGGTCGAGCGCGT
>JALYXK010000352.1 GCA_030947145.1 Actinomycetota bacterium | reverse complement strand
TCGGCGCGCACTGCGGGACGATCACGGGCGCCAGCGCGCAGAGGTACAAGCTCGGCGCGATCGATGCCGGCTCGACGATCAGGGTCCTGGAGACCGCGCGCGCCGGGGGCCTCAGCAGCGTCGCGGCGAGCTCGGCCCCCACGGCGCTCATCAAATCCGCGCTCGGGCCACACCCGGACGCCGCCCGCCAGCGAGGCTGGCGAAGCTGCCTGGCGAAGGTAACCGCAGGCGCCAAGCACGCGAGGGCCGTCCGGGCGCGGTGCGTGAAGATCTGGGGACGCACACCCGGACGAGTCACCGGGCTGCGGGCGATCACCCGCGGGAAGTCCAAGATCGAGCTCGACTTCTACGCGCCGGGCACCAACGCCAAGCACCCGCCCCCCGCCTCCGGCTACCTCGTCAAGCAATCCTTGCGCCCGATCACCAGCCAGCACGACTTCACCGCCGCCCCGGCACTATGCAAGCGTGCCTGCCGCTTCCACGTCACCCAGATCGGCACCAGGATCAAGCTCCTGGTCACCGCGCTGCACCCGCGCACCACCTACTACTACGCGATCGCCGCCCTCGACAACGTGACCGCCCGCCCCGGCCCACGCACCACCACCGTCAAGACGAAGACCGCTTGAGCCTCCGAGGGGGACCCGGCCGGCCTCCGAGCCGCAGATCGTAGAATGAGGCCATGGAAGGCGGCGTGGGTGCGGGGACTGATCGGCGGGACCCCATCCGGAAGGTCCTCTCGGTCTTGGGCGTGGTAGTCGTGGCGGTTGCCGCGGTTCTCGGTAGCGACGCGTTCGGGCTGCGTGAGAGCCTGTTTGGGAGCGCGACGCCGGCTCCGAGGCCGGTGGCGGTCAGTCCCTTCGCCACGGTCGACCCTCACACCACCCGGGTCGATTCCGTGTTGCGCTCCCAGCCGTGGTGGCAGGCGGTGCGCGATCTGAGCGGTGCGACGACGACGAGCGCCGCGGCGACGTTCAACGTCGGTGGGGGCGTGAGTCAGTGGCGCGCGCGATGGGCTTGTCGTTCGGGTCGTCTGGTGGCCCGGCTCTCCGGTCAGCCTCGTCCGCTGCTGGATGTCGGATGCCCCGGGAGCGGGACTGTGTACGAGACTCGGACGGGTCAGATGGGGGTGAGAGTAACTGCCGGGGGGGCGTGGACGATTCGCGTCGCTCAGGAGGTTGACGTGCCGCTGGTCGAGCCGCCGCTGGCGGCGATGAGCGCACCCGGTTCGGCCGTGGTCGCGAAGGGGTCGTTCTACGGGATCGATCAGAAGTCCGTCGGTCACCTCGCGGTCTATCACCTGGCTTCGGGGCGTTACGCGTTGCGTCTGTCCGGCTTCTATGTCAGTCCGAACGTTGATCTCCAGATCCGGTTTGATCCCTTGCCCGCGCCGCACAGCACCAGCCAGTACCTTTCTACCAAGTCGGTTCTGGTGGCTCCTCTCGATGTGACCGCAGGATCTTTGAATTTTCTTGTCCCGCGACCCTTGGTTCCGACTCGGTACCGGTCGGTGGTGATCTGGTGTCCTCTGATCGTCAGCGCGTACGCTGCTGCCTCGCTGACCCCCCCGAGGTGAGAGGCCCGTCGTGAGCGCCTCCTCGGTAGCTGCTCCGGGTCCGATGACTCGGTTGGGCAAGATTCCCGTCGTCCTTCCGAGCTGGCGCGATCCGCGGTTGAAGCTGTCGCTGGTGATCATCTCTTTGCAGGTGCTGGGGCAGACCGTGCTCGGTTTCAAGCTCTCGATCGCGCAGATCCTGGTCACGGTCGGCGCGTGCGCGGTGGTGGATGTGGCGGTGACGCTGCGCCGCCAGCGGATGCTGGTGTGGCCGGCGAGCGCTCTGCTGACGGGCAACAGCGTCGCGTTCATCCTGCGAGCGTCCGGCACGCGGCACGGCGACTGGTGGACGCTGCACGGCATCCAGTACTTCCTGCTGGCTGGGCTGCTCGCGCTGGCGTCCAAGTATCTCCTGCAGACCGGCAGGCGCCATGTGTTCAATCCGTCCAACGTCGGTCTCGTTTGGACGCTGTTGATCATCGGACCGGTTCACGTGTTCCCGCAATACTTGTGGTGGGGACCGCTGGGCGTCCCGGTCGCGCTGGCGCTGTTGGTGATCTTCCTCGGCGCGCTCTGGATCCTCAGGTCGGTAGGGATGTTCGCGATGGCCGGGACGTTCTGGGTCACGCTCGCGGTGTTGGTCGGCGTCTTTGCGCTGACCGGCCGGAGCTTCATCGCGATCTGGCACTCCGGCCCGGTCGGTGGCATCGCCTACTGGCGGGATATCTGCCTGTCCCCAGAGCTGCTGATCTTCGTGTTCTTCATGATGTCCGATCCCAAGACGTCACCGCGGGCCAGGCGCGGGCGAGTGATCTACGCAGCCGCGACCGCGGTTGTGGCCGCCGGCCTGCTGTTCTGGCAACCGACCGAGTTCGGGATCAAGGTATCGATTCTCGCGAGCCTGACGCTCGTCTGCGCGTTGGTGCCGGCGATCGACGCGATCGCGAACCGGACCCGAGCGCCGATCCCCGGCGCTCGCGATCACCAACGATCCCGGGCACCGGGGCGGTCCGCCCTCGCCCCGCGGAGATGGCGGAGCCCCGCACTGGTTGCCGCGGCGTTGATCGCCATCGCCGCTCCGATCGACACGCTGGCGCTGAGGGCAAACAAGCAGATCGGCCTGATCGAGCAGGGCCTGACCGGGACCAAGAACGCGCAGTAAGGCCAACATCGCCCGCCCCGCCCACTCCCGCCAACCCCCGGGCAAGAGTCCGCCGGGGAAAAGTCCGCCGCAGCACGCTTCGAACCCCTCCGGCACCCAGCCGCCGGAGGTGTGGCTCTTCGTCGCTCTCGCCGCCCTCGGGACGTGGACAATTTTCGTCCCCTACCTCGGCCGAGCGATCGGGCTGGTCGTTGACGTCGCATCCAGCGTCGAGATCGTGGACCACGTCATACCCGGGACAGTGGTGGCAGCGATCAGCGCCTACCTCGCGATCGGCGCACGCCGCAACACGCTACCCGGACTGAGCCGCCCGATCGGCGGCGGAATCTGCTTCCTGGCCGGTTTCTGGGTCCTCGTCACTCACGTCCCGCTGGTCGCCCAGGCGGTCCAGGGCAAGGCGCCCTGGGGTTCAACCCTATGGCACGCGAGCACCGCACTACCGATCGTCGCGCTGTCACTGTGGATGGTGCTGAGAGATTCCTGAACCACCTTGAGGCGGTCCGGACCCGGAAATCGTGACGGGGCTACAACGTCCGGACCTTGACCGTCCGGGAATGCGGGCCGAGCCTGCCGGATACGTTGTCGCGCGCGGCGATCGTGTAGTAGTAGGTGGTGCGTGGCGCCAGCTGCGTGATCGTGAGCTTGATGCGCGCGCCGAGCGCAGTCACCTTGATGCGGCAACTGCCGTGGCACAGCGTCTGGGCTTGCTGGAGATCGCCTATGCTGCGGATCGCTTTGCGTGACTGCTGAACTAGGTAGGCGCGCGCGGCGGGTGGGTTGTTGGCGTCGCTGCCCGGTGCGATAAAGCTCAGGAGGATCTTCGTGCTCGAGATCGCGCGCGCATGTAGCATCTTGATGCGGCCGGGGGTGCGTCCGTAGCGCCGGGCGCAGGCCCTGCGCGCGCGATTTCGCTGGCCCGCGGGCCCCCGGCCTGCTGTGACGAGGCAGCGGTGCATGGCCCGCGCCCGCCAGGCCTGCAGGCGACGTGGATTCGGGTAGCCGACGCCGGTGCCTGCGCAAGCCTTGCCCCCATCTCCGGCTTGGAGGTTGACGGGTCCGACCTTACCGGGGAGCCTCGCCGCCGTGTCTCCGACATCGCTGGAGTTGCAGTAACCGAGCTCGCCGTCGGCGCCGTAGCCCCAGCACCGCACGGTGTCGTCGTCGAGCAGCGCGCAGGTGTGAGCATCACCGGCGCTGATCGCCGTCGCCGCGCGCCCGGCGCCGAGATTCACCCGCCCTAGCCTGGCCGGGACCGTCGCCGACGTGTCGCCGGCGTTGTTCGTGTTGCCGTAGCCGAGCAGGCCGTCGGCGCCGCTGCCCCAGCAGCGCACGCCACCGTCATCGAGGATCGCGCAGGTGTGGTAGGTGCTCGCACTGATCGCCACCGCAACGCGGCCGGGGCCGAGATTGACCGGCCTCACCGAGCCCGGAGCTTCGTCATCCCCCAACGTGTTCGTGTTGCCGTAGCCGAGCTGGCCGTAGATGCCGTTGCCCCAGCAGCGCACGCTGCCGTCGTCGAGGATCGCGCAGGTGTGAGCACCACCGGCGCTGATCGCCTTGGCCGTGCGCCCCGCGCCCAGATTCACCCGCCCCAGCCTGGCCGGGACCGTCGCCGACGTGTCGCCGGCGTTGTTCGTGTTGCCGTAGCCGAGCTGGCCGTAGGCGCCGGAGCCCCAGCAGCGCACGCCGCCATCGTCGAGGATCGCACAGGTGTGGTAGCTGCCGGCGCTGATCGCCAGCGCCGTGCGTCCCGGGCCGAGGTCCACCGACCCCACCTTGGCAGGGGTCGTGGCCGGCTTGGCGCCCAGCGTGCGCTGGTTGCCATAGCCAAGCTGCCCGTCGTACCCGAAGCCCCAGCAGCGCACGCTGCCGTCGTCGAGGATCGCGCAGGTGTGAGCACCACCGGCGCTGATGGCCTTGGCCGTGCGTCCGGGGCCGAGGGCCACCGGCCCCACCTTGGCTGGGATCGTTGTCGGCTGCGTGGCAACGTTCTTGTTGCTGCCGTAGCCGAGCCGGCCATTGGCGCCGAAGCCCCAGCAGCGCACGGTGCCGTCGTCGAGGATCGCACAGGTGTGGTAGCTGCCGGCGCTGATCGCCACCGCCGTGCGTCCACGGCCGAGATCTACCGGCCCGACCGATGCCGGCGTCTGTCTCATACCGACGCTGTTGGTATTGCCGTACCCCAGCGCTCCGTCCGCGCCGTAGCCCCAACAGCGCACGCTGCCCGCGGCCAGCAGCGCGCAGGTGTGGTACATGCCGGTGGCGATCCGCCCCGCCGCGACAGACGTGGGCTGAGTGGCCTGGTCGGCCGCCGCAACGCCAACACCAGCGGTCATCGCAGCGCCCACCACGAGGAGCGCGCACCGACCCTGCGCCGCAGCTTTAACCCAGCTTGGCTGTCCCGCGGAGCGTCGCGTGACGTACAAAGACCTTGAAGCGATCGCCGTTGGTGAGAAAATACGTGTTATTCGGGAAAAACTTGCCGTACGTAGCTCCGAAGTGGAACCGCACTTTGGTGTGGCTCCACTGGTCGATAACCACACCGATACAGTCGAAGAACCGGCTATTGTATTGGCCGCCGGTCCAGTTGGTGTAAGTGCCTTTCTTGGCCTTGAGGTCGGTGAAGTAGAGCTGCGTTCCATAGAGATGGCCGGCCTTGGCCGCGGGCACCACCGGGCAGCCCATCCCCTTCGAGGCGGTAGCGAAGTTAGATGGATTTGGCGTGGGACGCTGACCGAACCCACGGCCGGTGACCGTTATCTCGGGCTTGGCTGAAGTCCCGCTCGTCTTGACCGAGGCGATGTGCGCAGAAGTCTGAGCCACCGCGATGCCAGAGCTTGCCATGAGCGCAGCGGCACCCGATGCTGTCATCAGTCCCAGCTTGGCCTTCCGCACGGAGGTAGCGTGACGTACGAAGACCTTGAAGCGATCGCCGTTGCTCAGGAAATACTTGTTTTGCGGGAAGGGCTTGCCGTACGTAGCTCCGAAGTGGAACCGCACCTTCGTGTGGCCCCACTGGTCGATAACCAGACCGACGCAGTCGAAGAAGCCGCTCCCTCCAGGCGTGAATTGGCCGGCGGTCCAGTTGGTGTAAGTGCCTTTCTTGGCCTTGAGGTCGGTGAAGTAGAGCTGCGTTCCATAGAGATGGCCGGCCTTGGCCGCGGGCACCACCGGGCAGCCCATCGCCTTCGAGGCGGTAGCGAAATGAGGTGGATTTGGCGTGGGACGCCGACCGAACCCACGGCCGGTGACCGTTATCTCGGGCTTGGCGGAAGTCCCGCTTGTCTTGACCGAGGTGATGTGCGCAGAAGTCTGAGCCACTGCGATGCCCGGGCTTGCCATGAGCGCAGCCGCGGTGCCGGCAACCACCGTTAGCGCACCTCGCATATTCCGACCCGCGCCGCTCATCACACGCACCCGCCTCGCCTCGATCAACTTGCCGTCGCGACCCTACCATGTCTGGCGTCGACGTCGGCCATGATCGAGCTGTCGGTGGCCTACGGCTCCGACCTAATCAACCGCTCGTAGGTGTCGATCCTGAAGCGCAGGGTCATGCCGCACCGCTCGTAGAGGGTCAGGGCCCGCGGGTTGTCGGACGCGACCCCGAGCTGTGCCTCGCGCAGCCCGGCCGCGGCGAACCGGGAAAACGTGGTGTGGAGCATGGCGGTGGCGAGGCCGTGTCCCCTGTGGTCAGGGTGAACGCCGAGGAGGTCGACGAAGCCCACGCTCTCCTCCCGCCAGCACCGAGCCAGCAGAAAGCCGACCAGCTCGCCGTCGCGCTCCGCCAGAGCACTCAGCGCGCGGTCGAGGTCGTGCGCGCGCAGATGCTCGTCGCAAAAGGTGGTGAATGTCCTTGGCCGGTAGTCGGCGTTGCCGGCAAAGCTCAGTTCGGCGAGGTCATGGACAGCTTCGGGGTCGGAGTCGGCGTCCAGGGGCCGAAGGCTGAACCCGGCTGGTACCTCATCGGTTGCGTGGAGGTCATCGAGTTGACGGGTCAGGCGCCAGTAGCTGCGGGACGGCTCGTATCCGGCGGCGAGCAGCAGCGCTCGGGCCCGCTGGTCGCTGGCCGGTACTCCTTGCCGGTGTCGCCGGCGACCGAGCTCGCGCTCGCGTCGCTCGGCCCACTCGAGCAGGCGCGCGCCGATCCCCCGGCCCTCGTGAGCGGGGTCCACCGCGGCGAAGGTCCCAGGGCCGGTGATCGCGGCATAGCCGACGATCCGCGCCTCCTCGCTCACCGCGACCAGCGCGTCCGCCGCGAGGTCAAAGTCCGTGGCGTCCCAGGTGTCGAGGAGATCCTCGAGCGTGTAATCGGGCGCGCCGAGGTCGGCGATATCGCGGGCTACGAGCACGCCCAGCACCGCTGGGGCATCCTCGGGTAAGGGGGGGCGAAGCTCCATGGGTCAGCCGAGGGTCAGCTTGCCGCTGAGGACGATCTTTCCGGGAGCCGCGGGTTGCGGGCTCGTCTCGCGGGTGATCAGGATACGTGAGTAGTGCGCGGCGTTGGACGGGAGCACGCCTTCGGTCTTGAGCACGCCGTTCGAGCGCACGCCGGGGTTGACGAAGCCGAGCAGCCGGGTCTGGGATGGGGAGGCGTAGAGCCAGACCGCGTAGGCGTCGCGCTTCGTGTTCGGAGCCAGCCCGCGCGCGAACACGGTGAAGGTTTTCGCGCGCGGGAGTAATCCCACCCGTCCTCCAGGATTCCGCCTGTACACCGCTACGACTCCGCCGGCCTGGCTCTGGGGGCCAGACGGTGGCTGGAGGTGGATCTGGGCGAGGAGCCTGGCCCCCTTCGGG
>JALYXK010000300.1 GCA_030947145.1 Actinomycetota bacterium | reverse complement strand
GTGCACCTTCTCGACGTGCTCCGTCACCCCGGGCGCATCCGCCGCGCACTTCAGGAACGCGGCCCTGATCTCGGTGCCCTGAACTCCCGACTCGATATCGTCGACGAAGTGCGCCGCGATCGTGTCGACGTCGCGGTTCTCGAAGTAGTGCGGCAGGAAGTCGTAGGTGTAGATGCCGGTGCAGGGCACGATCCGCACGCCGGTCTCCTCGGCGACGCGCTTCATGAAGCGGACGTCGCGCCCGCCGAACATCGCGGTCGGATCGACGATGGTCTGGACGCCGTGTCCCTTAGCGGCGTTGACGGCCTGCCGCGCGGCGTCGAACTCGGCCTGCTCGTCGTAGCGGCCGGGCCAGTTCTCGGCCACCGCCTCGTCGCGGAAGCGGACGTGCTCGTGGATCAGGGTGACGCCGAGCTCGCTCGCGTCGAGCTGGCCACTCACGGTCTGGACGGTGCTCATCGCAGCGGATCTCCCCATTCGATCTCTTCACGAAGTTGTTTCTTGAGGACTTTGCCTCCCGGGTTGCGCGGGAGCGGCTCGGCCCGCACGGCGAGGAACTGCGGCACCTTGAAGTCGGCGATGCGCCCGCGTGCGTGGGCGAGCACCGCCTCCACGTCGAGCTCATCCTCGCCCGCGGCGACCACCACCGCGCCGACCTTCTCGCCCATCATGTCGTCGGGCACCGGCAGGACGGCGACCTCGGAGACGCCGGGAGCGCCGGCCAGAGCCGACTCGACCTCGATCGAATAGACGTTCTCCCCGCCGCGGTTGATCATGTCCTTGGCCCGGTCGACGATGTAGAGCAGGCCGTCGTCATCGATTCGCGCCAGGTCACCGGTGTGCAGCCAGCCGTCGACGAACGTCTCGGCGCTCGCCTCGGGTTTCTGCCAGTAGCCCTGGACGACGTTCTCGCCGCGGACCAGCAGCTCGCCCACGCCGGTCTCGGAGTCGGGCTCGTGCAGCGCGAGGTCGACGACCGGCATCGCGAAGCCGACCGAATCCGCGTGCTCCACCGCCTCCTCGTGGGGCAGATACGAGGTGAGCGAGGAGGTCTCGGTCAAACCGAAGCCATTGCCGACTCGAGCGGATGGGAAGGCCTCGACGATCTTGTGCACCGAGTCGGCGGCGATCGGTGCCCCGCCGTAGGAGACCCAGCGCACATGGGACAGGTCGGTCTCGGCGAACAACGGGTGGCGGGTCAGCGCGTGGTAAATGGCGGGCACCGAGGTGAGCACCTGGATGCCCTCCTCGCTCACCGTCCGCAGGAACCCTTCGAGGTCCAGCGGGTTGGAGAGGATGAAGACCCGGCCGCCCAGCTCGTTCAGGACCAGCAGCTGGCTGTTGCAGCCGGTGACATGGAACAGCGGCACGTTGATCAGCGTGGCCAGCGAGGGACCCTCGGACCGGTCGATGCCGATGCAGCGAAACGCGTTCTCGGTGTTGGCCAGGAAGTTGGCGTGCGAGGTCATCGCGCCCTTGGGAAATCCCGTCGTGCCGCTCGTGTAGAAGATCGCGGCCAGGTCGCCGCGGACCAGATCGTCCACGACCAGGGGATCGCCATCCGGCAATGCGTCATCGGGCATGAACACGTGGCCGGCGCCGGAATCCGATACGACGTAGTCGACCTCGGAGTCGGTGAAGCGGGTGTTGACCGGAACCGCCACCACCCCCGCCAGCTGCGCTCCCCAGAAGGCCAGCACCCAGTCCGCGCCGTTGGGAAGCCGAATTGCGGCCCGATCACCGCGCTGCAGACCGGCGGCCTGCAGGCCGCCGGCGACGCGCGCGGCGCGGTCCCAGAGCTGGCCGAAGCTGAGGCGCTGGCCGCCGACCTCGACGATCGATGGTGCGTCGGGGTCGCGCTGCACGCTGGCCCGCAGCATGTGGACCAGCGAATCGGGACGGCCGCTGTAGCGGGCTATGCCGTCCGCTCCGCGCTGCACGCCGGACGCCTCGAAGGGGCTGCGACCTCGAGCCGCCGCTTGCACTGACATTGCGCACGCTCCTCTCACCGAGATGTTGCGGCCTGCACCCTACCGATCCCGTCCGTGCCGAGGTGTCTGCGTGGAGAAGAGGGTTTCGGTCGATGCCCGCGGCCTGCGGGCCGCGGTTCTCGTGGGGGCGACCCTGGCGCTGCTGGCGGCGGGTCCGGCAACGGCCAGCGCGGACGTCACGCGGGCTTTCTCGCCCCCGACCTCGTTCACCGTGCGCGGCAGCATCGAACAGGTCGACGTGACCGGCGCTCGACCCGGGGCTCGCCTCGTCCTGCTCCGGCGCGGTCACCGAGTGGAGTCACAGCAGGTCGACTCGCTGGGCGGCGTCCTGTTTCGCAACCTGAAACCTGGCTCGGGCTACCGGGTCTCCCAGCCGCCTCCCAAAGCCACTCGGTCCAAGGCGATCGTCGTGCTCTCGTCGCGCTCCGCTCCGCCCAGCCTGAAGGGCTACCGGCAGACCCTGCCCAGAAGCGGATACGGCTACCTCTCGACCCGGGACGGGACGCGGCTGGCCATCGATGTGCGCTTGCCGGGAGGCTCGGGGCCGTACCCCACGCTGATCGAGTACGCCGGCTACGGGTACGCCGACCCCGCGGGCGCGCAGAGCGGGATCTCGCAGATCGCCAACCTGCTCGGCTTCGCCGTGGTCGACGTCAACCTGCGGGGCACGGGGTGCTCCGGTGGCGCGTCCGATTACTTCGAGCCCCTGCAGAGCCTCGACGGATACGACGTGATCGAGACCGTGGCCCGCCAGCCTTGGGTGCTGCACCACCGCGTCGGGATGATGGGGATCTCCTACGGGGGCATCAGCCAGCTGTTCGTGGCCGCCAGCGATCCCCCGAGCCTGTCGGCGATCACGCCGCTCTCGGTGATCGACAACACGGCCACCACGCTGTACCCCGGAGGGATTCTCAACACCGGGTTCGCGCTGACGTGGGCTCAGGAGCGGGTGCACGACGCCAAGCCGGCCTCGGCCACCGGAGGCCAGCCCTGGGCGCTGAAGCGAATCCAGCAGGGCGACCAGACCTGTAAGGCTAACCAGGCCCTCCACGGCGAGGCGGTCAACCTGATCGCCAAGGTCCACGCCAACCGCGACTACGTTCCCTCCGTCGCCGACCCGCTGTCTCCGATCACCTTCGTGAAGAAGATCAAGGTCCCCACGTATCTGGCCTGTCAGTGGACCGACGAGCAGACCGGCGGACACTGCGCCGACCTCGCCGAGCACTTCACCGGGACCACGCACAAGTGGTTCACGTTCACCAACGGCGCCCACATCGATTCGCTGGACCCGGCGACCTTCACCCGCTGGTACGACTTCCTCGAGCTCTACGTGGCCAAACAAGCGCCACATTTATCAGGGACCGTTCAGGCGCTCGCCCCCGCCATCTACCAGTCCGCGATGGGGATCCCCGGCGTCCGGCTCCCCAGCGATCCGATCCAGGCTCAGCCGAGTTTCGGTGCGGCCCTGGCCGCGTTCCAGTCATTGCCCTCGGTGCGGATCCTGTTCGACAACGGCGCCGGCAACTCCACCGCGCTGGCGCCGGTGGCCAGCTTCGAGCAGTCGTTCTCCCGGTTCCCGTTGCCGGGCACCCGGGCTCGCTCCTGGTATTTGACCGCCCGCGGAGGACTCTCGAGCACCCAGGCGGCCAAGGCCGGCGCCGACCGGTTCACCTGGAAACCGCACGCTCGGCCGGCCACCGACTTCACCGGCGACACCGGTTCGGGCCCGAATGGCCTGTGGACGACGACGCCGGGCTATCACTGGCTACCGAATCCGGCCGGCAGCGCCCTGGCGTACCTAAGCGCACCGCTTGGCGCCAATACCGGCGTGATCGGGGCCGGCGCGCTGCAGGCTTGGATCAAGTCCTCGGCCTCGAGCGTCGATCTGCAGGTCACGGTTTCCGAGGTTCGCCCGGACGGGAATGAGACGTTCGTGCAGAGCGGCTGGCTGCGCACGAGCGAGCGCACGCTCGACCCGCGCCAGAGCACCCTGCTGCAGCCGGTCCCGACGCTCCGTCGAGCCGATGCCGCTCGCCTTCCCCGGGGCCGCTGGACCGAGGTCACCGTGCCGCTCTACTACGA
>JALYXK010000141.1 GCA_030947145.1 Actinomycetota bacterium | reverse complement strand
CCACATGGGCGCGGCCTTCTACGATGACCACGGCCAGGTCGAGCACGACGGCCACGCCGGGGTGATCGCGCCGGTGCTGGTCAGCCCCAAGGCCCGCGGCGAGGTGACCTTGCGCAGCGCCGACCCGACCGCCAAGGCGAAGATCCTGACCAACTCGCTGACCGATCCCGAGGACGTCGCCTCGCTCGTGGCCGGGATGAAGCTCGCCCGCGAGATCGCCGGCCAGTCGCCGCTGCGGGAGAAGATCCTGCGGGAGATGCTGCCCGGTCCCGCCGTCGCCACCGACGAGGACCTCGAGCAGAGCGCCCGCGAGCGCGTCGAGCTCATCTACCACCCGGTCGGCACCTGCCGGATGGGCACCGGCGAGGACGCGGTCCTGGATCCGGATCTGCGCGTCCGGGGCCTGAAGGGCCTACGCGTTATCGACGCGAGCGTGTTCCCGGTGATCCCCGGCGGCAACACCAACGCGCCGACGATCATGGTGGCCGAGCGTGCTGCGGACCTCATCAAGGACAAGATCGCCGCACCGGCCTGAGTTCTTCGCGCGCCGCTTCGAATCGTCTACTGGTGGAAGGAAATCGTCTTGGAGGTGGCTCCCATCGCCGCCACCTTGATGACTCGGTTTCCCATCCCTACTCCTTTGCCTGAGTTCCGGGGATCTCGCGAGTTCACTAGTACACCCGGCGTGGTCAACTAACGAGTGCGGAGCCCGGAAGTTACGCACCGTCAGTTGAGCCGCGCCTGCATCGCCCTGAGTTCACCCCGTAGCACCTCCCGCTCGCGTTCGGCGGCCGGAAGCGCCATCCGCATCGTGGCCGCCCGGATCGCCGGGCCGAGATCCCCACGCCGCTGATAGCTCCCGACCAGGTTGTTGAGCATCCGCATCGCGGTCTCATGCGCTCCCCAGGGTCGCAGCAGGGTGCGCGGAAACTGTCCCTCTACGGTCGCTCCGCCCGAGAACGGATCGAGCAGCAGCGGCGGTTCGGCGCCGAAGTGGCCGACCACGAAGTGCCCGGGCAGTCCGACGCCGACCAGCGCGATCCCGGCGCGGCGGGCGACCTCGACGTAGACCACGGACAGGAGTATCGGCAGGCCGCGCCGCCTGGCCAGGACGGCGTCGAGCATCGAGTTCTCGGGATGGTCGTAGTCCTCCCGGTCTCCGGCGAACCGGTGCTCCACGCCGAGCAGCTGGCCGCAGGCCGACGCGAGCGCCGCCGGGTCTCCGGGGGTGGCGGCGGCGGCCCGCGCGAGCTCCGCGCCGAGGGCGTCGAGCTCGGCGATCGCTGCCGCCGCGTCCACCTCGCGGAACTCGGCGGCGAGCCCGAGCGCGATCAGGTCGAGTGTCGCCTCGGGGGCCGCGGCGAGCTCACTGAATGGCGGCAACTCCGTCACGCGGTCATTGTGCCCCGCCCTCGAAGCGATCGTCTCGAAACGGTCGCGGAGGACCTCGAGCCGACCTTCGGCCACCGCGAGCGCTAGACTCTCCGTCAGGGCCAATCATTTGTTTGGCCAAAAGCAGTGCCCCGCGTTTCCGCAGTCGTTGCCTCGCAGCACCCTCCGCGTTTCGCAGTGCACATATTTCGGAGGGTTATATGCCTACAGGAACCGTGAAGTGGTTCAACGACGATAAGGGCTTCGGATTCATCACACCCGATGATCCGGGCAAGGATCTGTTCGTGCACCACAACGCGATTCAGGGCAGCGGCTTTAAGTCGTTGGCCGAAGGTGCGAAGGTGAGCTTTGACGCCGAGCAGGGTCCCAAGGGCCCGGCTGCCGCCAACGTTCAGAAGCTCTAAGCACCTGATCACCGACGGAGGGCCCACCCGGGCCCTCCGTCGTTTTGACGCCGGCCAGTGTTACGGACCTAGGGCGGCTCTCCGAGAGCCTGATATCAGGCTTTTGGACCCCCAGGGGCGACGGCGTGCGCTCCAGGCGCTCGGAACTCCACGACAAGGGACGGACCAGCATGGCCTCTCGCGGCAAGAAGAAGACGACGATGGCGAAGCTCACCCGGGAAAGCAGGCTGCGCGAGCGTCGGTTGGACAAAGCGGCCAGGAAGGACGCCAGGAAGCGCGCCTCGGCCGAGTATCCAGGCCAGCCGGGCGCGATCTACGCGGACCTGCCCGGCGACGATTCAACTTCTCAACTCGGCGACGATTCAACCGGTGAGACCGGCGAGGACCAGAGCGACGAGCCGTCCTCGCTCGTCCGGGACGAAGCGCAACAGTCCTAGGTCGCGCCGCCGGACGCCCCAGGCCGGCGGACTAGCGCGAGCAGCAGCGGTGCAGGGGGGTCGGTCCCCGCTTGCCGGCCGACTCGATCAGTCCGGTCATCCGCAGGCAGTAGGCGGTGCGTCGCGCGAGCAGCATGCCGCACCCGACCAGCGAGGCCAGCTCGCGCGTACTGAACGGCTCGGGCGGAAGCCGGGGAAGCAGGGCGAGCATGTCGCTCGGGCTGTTGACCTCGATACGGTCGATCACGTCGACCAGGCGTCGCTGGCCGGGATCGCGAGTCCGTCGCCGCGTCGAGATCGGCGCCGCGGCGCGGATGTGATCCTCACTGGCCAGCAGAACCTCCAGCGTCAGGTTGGGATGAGACACCAGCGAGGGGAAGGCCACGAGCTTGTCGAACACGTCCGCCGCGGTCGCCCGTCGGGGAGAGCGCCGGGCCGATATGACCTCGCCACGCCCGTCCACGCGGACGATCCGCCGCTCGGCCGCCACGGGATGGACGATCCGCATGCGGTGCTCGTCGAGCAGCGCGTCGAGCTTGTCGCGTAAGCCGGCGAACCCGCCTGTCTGCACCTCGACCAGTTCCCCATCGGCCCGCACCAGGTCGATCACGAAGCGGCCGACCGGAACTTCGAAGCGATCGCCCGACTCGGCGAGCACGGCCTTGATCGCGGCGTGCAGCGGTCCTTCGCGCATCACCCCGATGCTCGGCACACGCCACAGGCTAGGCATAACGCCGGATGACGGCCGTCGATCGACAGCAGCGCGATATCCGCCGCGGGGGGAGAGCCGGCAGCGCGGGCTCGAGGCGATCCCCGAACGCCGCCGTTAGCCTCTCGGCTCGATGTACTCGACCTTCTCACCCTCGCACCGCGGAGGCTCCGGACCGCCGCTGGTCTGCCTGCACGGCTTCACCGATACCTGGCGGACCTGGGAGCTGGTCCTGCCCGAGCTCGAACGCCATCACGACGTATTCGCCCCAACGCTACCCGGGCATGCGGGCGGCCCTCCGCTGGCCGGCGAGGTCAGCCACGCGTCGCTTCCCGACGCGATCGAGCGCGCGATGGACGACGCCGGCCTGGCCACCGCGCACATCGTCGGGAACTCGCTGGGCGGCTACGTCTCGTTACAGCTCGCCGCGCGCGGGCGAGCGGAGTCGGTCGTGGTGCTGGCCCCGGCCGGCGGCTGGGCCAAGGGCGATGAGTCGTTCCAGGAGACTCTGGGCTTCTTCGTGGAGATGCAGGAGCTCCTGCAACAGGCCGCACCGTACGCCGATCAGACCGTGGCCTCGCTCCAGGGGCGGCGGCGCGCGACCCGGCTTCTGAGCACGAACTTTGAGCACATCCCGGCTGAGCTGATCGCCCACCAGATACGCGGCGCGGCCAATTGCCCGGGGGTCACCCCACTGGTCGAGTACGCCCGCCGGGCCGGGTACACCCTAGAGGCGGAGAAAATCACCTGTCCGGTGCGGATTCTGTGGGGCACCAACGATCAGCTCCTGCCCTGGCCGTTGGCGGCCGCCCGCTATCGCGAGGAATGGCTGCCCCACGCCGACTGGGTGACCCTCGACGGCATCGGTCACTGTCCCCAACTCGACGTTCCGCTCGAGACCGTGCAGCTGATCATCGGATTCACGACATGACCAAGTCAAGACGGCTAGACAGCCTCCGGCCGGGGTAGGGTCGGGAGGATGACGCTCGACCCGATCGCCCGTGTCGACCGAGTCGTGGGGCGAACCGTAGAGTTGACGGTGCAGGGCCACCACCGGCGGCGTTTGCGGCGCCTGGGGCGAGGCGACAGCCTGGACCCGGCCGGGGCCGGGGGGTGGGCGGCGGATGACCCGCCACCACGCGCCGGCAACCGACTCGAGGTCCTGATCGACGGCGCGCAGGCGCTGCCGAAGATCGCCGAGGCGCTGGCCGCCGCGGAGTCGCACGTCCACATCACCGGTTGGCACATCAGCCCGCACTTCGAGCTCATCCGCGACGAGCCGCCCGTGGTGCTCGGTGCCCTGCTGGCGGAGCTGTCCGAGCGCCTCGACGTGCGGGTCCTGGTCTGGGCCGGCGCGCCCCTGCCGGCCTTCCATCCCACGCGTAAGGAGGTCTCCGCGGGCGTCGACCGTCTGGTTCGCGAGACGCGCATCCGCTGCGAGCGCGACCCGCGCGAGCACCCGTTTCACTGCCATCACGAGAAGACGATCGTGATCGACGACAAGGTCGCCTTCGTCGGCGGCATCGACATGACCGACATGGCCGGCGACCGGTTCGATCACCACGATCATCCGGCTCGCCGCCGCCTGGGCTGGCACGACGTCGGCACGCGGTTGGAGGGCCCGGCGGTCGCCGATGTGGGCGCCCATTTCGCCATGCGCTGGAGGGAGATCACCGGCCAGCACCTGGCCAGTCCGGAGCCACCGCCCGAGGCCGGCTCGAGCACGGTCCAGGTGGTGCGGACCGTCGCCGAGGACATGTACGAGAGTGTGCCGCGCGGGGAATTCCGGATTCTCGAGAGCTACATCCGCGCGCTGCGCAGCGCCCAGCAGTTCATCTACCTGGAGAACCAGTTCCTGTGGGCGCCGGAGATCGTCGACATCATGGCCGCGAAGCTCAAGGATCCGCCCAGCCCGGATTTCCGCATCGTCGTCGTCCTCCCGCGCCGAGCCAACAACGGTCAAGACGACACCCGAGGACAGCTCGGTCGTCTGGTCGCCGCCGGCGACGGCCACGACCGGCTGCTGGCGGCGACGCTCCGCTCGCGCAGCGGCCACCGCACCGACCCGCTCTACGTTCACGCCAAGGTCGGCATCGTCGATGACCGCTGGCTGACGGTCGGCAGCGCGAACCTCAACGCTCACTCGTTGCTTAACGACACCGAGATGAACGTCGTGACCGATGACGCTGAGCTAGTCCGGGACACCCGCGAGCGTCTGTGGGCCGAGCACCTGGAACTTGACCTCGAGGCGGTTCGGGGGCGGACCTCGCGGGAGCTGGTCGACGAGCACTGGACCCCCATCGCCTTCGAGCAGCTCCGGCGCGAGCGCGCGGAACTCCCGGCGACCCATCGGTTGATCGCGTTGCCGGGCGTCTCCAAGCGCAGCGGGCGCCTGCTCGGGCCGCTGACCGGCCTGATCGATGACGGCTGAGATCGACCTTTGGCGCTTTCGTCCCGCCCCCCGGGACGAAAGTGCCAAAGATCGAGGGCCCCAGCCCTATTGAGCGGGCTCGGCCTGGAGCTCTTCCTCGAGCTTCTCGGCCGCGGGCGGCTCGTGCTCGGGAATCATCGGGCCGTCGCCGGCCGGGTCGACCACATCGTGCTCGAAGAACGCATACCGGCCCTCGAGCACGGCCTGGGCGAACCTGTACTGCTGGTCGTCGTGGTTGTTCCACAGCTCGTGGAAGAGCACGTCGGCTCGCCCGCGGGCCTGGGTGCAGAACAGGTCGGCCAGCTCGTAGATCGCGTCCTTGTGCGTCGGGTCGTCCTGGCCGAGCGTCGAGGCGTAGGTGCAGGCGCTGGCGATCGCGTAGAGTTCGGCCCCGATGTCGACGATCCGGCCCAGCAGCGCGCCCTTCTGTTCAAGCTTGGCCTGGTAGCGGCCCATCGCGTAGAACGTCGAGCGGGCCAGCTTGCGCGAGGAGCGCTCGGCGTAACGCAGGTGGCCGGCCAGCGAGCCGAACTCGTCGAAGGAGCGCGGGTCCTGCCCCTTGCCAACCGCAAGGGCCGGGAACCACTTCGCGTAGAACGCTCCGGCCTTGACCGCGAGCCTGGCCTTCTCGCCGATCCCGCCGTCGCCGAGCAGGATGTCGCCGGCGATCGTCAGGTGCTGATCGACGGCCTCGCGGGCGATCATCAGGTGCATGATCTCCGTAGAGCCCTCGAAGATCCGGTTGATGCGCATGTCGCGCAGCATCTGCTCGGCCGGGACCGGCTTCTCGCCGCGCGCGGCCAGCGACCTGGCGGTCTCGTAGCCGCGGCCGCCGCGGATCTGGATCATCGTGTCGACGGCCTCCCAGGCCCGCTCGGACCCGTAGAGCTTGGCGAGCGCCGCCTCGATCCGGAAGTCGCGCTGCTTGTCGTCGGCCAGCCGCGAGGACACGTCGACCAGCGCCTCGAGACCGAACGCCGTGCCGGCGATGAAGGCGATCTTCTGCGCGACGGGATCGTGCTTGCCGAGGGGCTGGCCCCACTGCTTGCGCTCGTTGGCCCACTGGCGGACGATCTTCAGCGAGTACTTGGTCGCCCCGACGCAGATGGCCGGCAGCGAGAGACGGCCGGTGTTGAGCGTGCCCAGGGCGATCTTGAGGCCCTTGCCCTCCCCGACGATCACGTTCTCCTTCGGCACGAACACGTCCTTGAACTCGGTGACCGAGTTCTCCAGCCCGCGCAGGCCCATGAACTCGTTGCGGTGCTTGACCGTGACGCCCTGCGTGTCCATCGGGCAGATGAAGGCGGTGATCCCGCCCTTGCCGTTATCGGTCTTCGGCACCACGGCCATGACCACGACGACGTCGGCGATGACGCCATTGGTCGCCCACAGCTTGGTGCCGTTGATCGTGTAGCCCGTGCCGTCCTCCGTGGGGATTGCCGTCGCGGACATGCGCGCTGGGTCCGAGCCGACGTCCGGCTCGGTGAGCAGGAAGGCCGAGATGTGGTCCTTGGCCACCTTGGGCAGCCACTCCCGCTTCTGCTCCTCGGAGCCGTAGGTCTTCAGCGGCTCGGGCAGGCCGATCGACTGGTGGGCGGAGAGCAGCGTCGAGATCGAGGCGTGCCACGTGCCGGAGAGGGCCAGGGCGCGGTTGTAGTAGACCTGGGTGAGACCGAGGCCACCGTATTCCTTGGGGATCTTCATGCCCAGGGCCCCGAGGTCCTTGAGGCCTTGGATCACGTCATCGCCGAGCCTGTTGTTCTCCTCGATCTCCAGCGGATCGACGCGCTCGGTCAGGAACGCGCGCAGGCGGCCCAAGAACTCCTCTCCCTCGCGGACCTTCTCAGGATCGACCTGGGGTTGCGGATGGATCAGGTCGAGCTGAAAGTTGCCGAGGTACATCTCGCGGCCGAAGCTGGGTTGCTTCCAGTCGGTCTCGCGGCTGGCTTCGGCCACCTGCTTGGATTCTTCGTATGAGGGATTGTTTGGCGCCATAGCCAGAGTCTTACCCAATCGGGGCGCCCGGGTACACCGGTCTCCGGCCCGA
>JALYXK010000288.1 GCA_030947145.1 Actinomycetota bacterium | reverse complement strand
GGCGAGCTCGCCCGGTGTGTCCGGGTCGCCGCTGTGGCGCTGCACCAGCAGTTGCACGCGCTCGCGCAGCTCGGAGAGAAGCTCGGGGGGCCCGAGGATGCGGGCGTGCTCGCCCAGGCCGAGCACCCAGGCGATCAGCTGGCGCGCGTTGGCGTAGGCGGTGACGAATAGGCGATCGCCGTCGTCCCCGGCCGGGGCGAAGGCCCCGTAGCGGCCGAAATGGCGCTCTATCTGCCAGGCGATGCGCTCGCTGACCCAGACCTCGGCGGTGCCGATTGGATCGCCGAACTGCCAGTGGATTCGGTCTCCGTAGCCGCGCGGGTCGAAATCCGCGGGGCGCTGAAAGTCGTGCTCGGCCTTGGTCGCGTAGCCGACCTTGCCGCGGATCCGGGAGAGGCGGAAGACCCGGACGGCGTCGCGCTCGTGGGCCCGCCCGACCACGTAGAACTGCCCGCCCTGGAACAGCAGCTGATACGGGTCCACGCGGCGGGTGCCGACCTCGTCGCGCTCCATCGTGTAGTAGTCGAAGACGATCGTCTTGCGCCGGAAGATCGCCGTCTCGATCTTGGCCAGGCGCTGGGAGACATCATGGCCGCCGGCCGAACCGGTGATCCCGAGCGCGACCGTGTGCTGCTCGGGCGAGCTCAGCGGACTCGGGCGCCCCCACGAGATCTGCTGGAGCGCCAGGCGGAGCGGCTCGGCGTAAGCGAACTCGCCATCGAGCAGTTGCAGGGCGGTGCCGAGTGAGGCCAGCTCGCGGTCGGTGAAGCCGATCGGGGGCAGATGGAAGTTCTCGGGCGGGAGCGAGTAGTTCTCCTGCTCCACCAGCCCGTCGACCGGTTTCTCGACCGCCAGCACGATGCCGAGGGCCTCGAGCTCGGAGCGGTCGGCGTAGAACCGGCGCGCGAACGCGTCCTCGTTCATCACGCTGTAGCCCTCGACGTCTCGCCTGATCTCGGGCGCGGTGACGGGCCGCCGCTCGGCCATCAGGTACGAGATCAGGGACAGCTGACGAATCAGCTTTTCCGTGTCCTTCGCCATCGACCCACAACTCTAGTTGGGGCGGGTGGCGGGCCGTCGTTCCCGGCGGCAGAAGCCACGCTATTTGCGCAATTTTGGGGCGAAGGCGTGCGGGGCGGTGACAAACCGGGACGCCCACGCAGCCCGTGGGTGCGCGGAACGCTAGGCAGCCTTGCGCTGGGCGGCGGCCGGCGGCCCGAAGTACGCCCCTGCACCGATGCCCTTGTCGTAGACCGACCACTGCTCGCCGTCGGCCAGCTGCTGCTCGAGTCGATCGAAGCTGCCCAACCGCCCGCCCAGGTTGTCGATCATGTGCACCAGCGTGGCCTCGCGGGTGCAGGGCACGACCGGGCTGCCGTGCTCGAGCGAGCCGTGGTGGCTGAGGATGATGTGCAACAGCGCCTGTTCGATCTCCGGCGGGAAGCTCTTGAGGCGCTCGATCTCCCGGCGCACCCGGTAGTAGCCGAGCGGGATCTCGCCCTGCAGGCGACCATGATCGGACATCGTGATCCCCTCGTCGTCCTGCTCGTAGGCCTCGAGCTTGCCGATGTCGTGCAGCAGGGCGCCGGTGACGGCGAGGTCGCGGTCGATCCCGGGGAAGATGGCGGAGATCGCTCCGACCGCCTGCGCCACGGTGAGCGAGTGCTCGAGCAGCCCGTGGCGGTAGGCCTGGTGGTAGTGCTTGGCGGCGGGTGCGTCGCGGTACTCCGCCCAGGTCGGGGATTCCTCGCCGAACGTCGCGCCGAGCAGGCGCCGTAGATGCGGATTCTGGACCGTGGCGATCAGCTGGCGCAGATCGGACTCCATCTGCTCGGCGGCGCGGAGCGGGCCGGGCCGGGCCGGTCCGGCCTCAAGCCCCGCGCGCGAGCAATGCTCGGCAGACATCACTTCCCTCCGCCACTCGCCGGACTTTCATAGCCGGCGAAGATAGAGTGGCCAGCGGACGGAGAATCATGGATCGCACGGCAATCGTCACCGGTGGGACGGGCGGGCTCGGCTCCGCGGTCGTCGCGCGGCTGCTCGACGGCGGCTGGCGGGTGATCGTGCCGTGGATCCACGAGCACGAACTCGAGCGGGTGCCGGAGCATGACTCGGTCGAGCTGGTCGGAGCCGACCTGTTCAACCCCGAGGCGGTGTCCGAGGTGATCGGCGCAGCCTCCAGCCGGGACGACGCTCCCCTGCGCGGCGTGGTCAACCTCGTCGGCGGCTTCGCCTCCGGCGGGCGCGTGCACGAGACGCCGGTACAGGAGTTCGAGGCTCAGTTCAATCTCAACCTCCGGCCCACCTATCTGATCACCCAGGCGGCTCTGCCGCACCTGGTCGACGCCGGTGGTGGCTCGATCGTCTGCGTCGGCACGCGCGCCGCCCTGCGGCCATTCCCGGGCGCGGCCGGCTACATCGCCTCCAAGGCGGCGGTGATCGCCTTCGCCGGAGCGGTCGCGGCCGAGTACAAGGACGACTTCGTCCGCTGCAACGCGGTGCTACCGAGCGTGATCGACACCCCGGCCAACCGCCAGTCCATGCCCAAAGCCGATCACGACAAGTGGGTCAAGCCGGCCGAGATCGCCGGGGTGATCGCCTTCCTCCTATCGGACGACTCAACCCCCACCAGCGGCGCCGCGATCCCGGTCTACGGCCGAGCCTGAGCTGCCGGTCGGCCAGGTCGTAGGAGATCGGAACGGAATTTGATCGAGCCTCTTTTCGAACATCGGCAGAGCTTTGCGGGGTACGAGACCCGAGTGTTGGAGCTCGAGGGCGAAGGCCCGCCAATCCTGATGTTCCATGGCTACGCCGACAGTGCCGACACCTGGCGTCAGGCGCTCGCCCTGCTCTCCCGCTGCGGGCAGCGCGCGGTGGCCGTCGACCTTCCCGGGTTCGGGGCGGCCGACCCGCTGAGCCATCAGGCGATCCTGCCACAGCTGGACGAGTTCGCCGCCGGGGCGGTGCGGTACGCCGCCGGGCGCCCCCGCCAGCCCGTGGTGGTGGTCGGCAACTCGCTCGGCGGGTGTGTCGCGCTGCGGTTGGCTGAACGCCACGGACAGCGCCTCGCCGGGGTGCTGGCGGTTGCCCCGGCCGGCCTGGTGATGAACCGCCTGCTGTACCTGGTGCAGCGCGACCCCGTGCTCCGCTCGCTACTGGCGCTGCCCACCCCGGTGCCGGGCATCGTGCTGCGCGCCGCCGTCGCCAGGCTGTATCTCCAGCTCGCCTTCGCCGCGCCGCGGTCGATCGATCCCCGGATCGTCGCAGCCTTCACCTACCACCATCGCCATCGCGCGAAGGTCGCCAGCTACCTCGACATCGCCCACCGTCTGATCCCCGAGCTGCGCCAGCCGTTCGAGCTCGAACGGATCTCCGTGCCGGTCATGCTCGTGTGGGGCGACCGCGACCGTCTCGTCTATCACCGCGGCGCCGAGAAGGTGCTCGGCGCGGTGCCCGGATCTCGGCTCGAGCTGCTGCCCGGGATCGGGCACTGTCCGCAGGTCGAGGCGCCGGATCGGTTCACCGAGCTGCTGCTCGGCTTCAGCAGCTCGCCCGAAGCCGCACTGGTCTGACCGGGGCTAGAGCCCGGCCGGATGCCGGGCCACGAAGCGGTTCAGGTCCGGCTCGTTGGCCGAGCGATTGGACCACCGGGAGCCGGTCTGGGCCAGCGCGACGGTGTCAAACCGCAGGCCGGCGACGTACATGAAGGTGTGGCCCGGTGCGGCGAACACGGTGATCCACTTGCCGGGCCCGGCCTTGCCCCAGCTCATCAGCTGCCCCGAGGTCATCGTCGTGTTCACCAGTCCGGCCGCCGCGAACGCGAATGTGAGCGAGCCGGAGCAGTCGTAGGCGTTGTCCTGGAAGGTGCCGTGGCCTCCGCCGAAGCGATAGGGAAGGCGCGCGATCTGGTTGCCGGCGGCGATGATGCTCTGCACGACCGCGGGCGCGTCAACCGGCGCGATCGCCAGCCCGTCCGCGGTCAGCGTCGCCTGGCCGGAGTGGGCGGCCAGGCCGCTGGCCTTGAGCTCGGCCCGGATCTGGGAGTCGGACACGGGCTGGGCCAGGGCCCCCGAGGCGGTGCTGCCCTGATTGACGCTGACCGACGCCGGACCGCTAGCGGCGGCCGATGCGCCGGCGGCGCCGGCCACAGGCTCGATGACCTGCGGGTGGCCGTGCAGCACCGGAGTCTGGGTGGCGTTCTGCCCGCCGCGGTCGCCGAGTTTCGCGTTCGGGCTCGACGCCTGCCCGCAACCGGACAGCACGACAACTGCCAGCAACGACAAACCCGCTCTTTTCACGTCTCCGAGTGTGTCATGGAGCGCGCTCAGTCGTCGAAGTCTCCCTCGTAGAGCGCGAACACGGCGCCCTGCGGGTCCTGCGAGACGGCGAGCTTGCCCACGCCGATGTCCATCGTCTCCACCAGGGTGGTCCCGCCCAGCTGGGCCGACTTGGCCAGCGCGGCTTCGATGTCATCCGTCCCGAAGTACGTCAGCCAGAACGGGGGGGCGCCGGGAGGCATCGCCGGCCGGATGCCGCCATTGCTGGAACCGTCCGCCGTCTTGATGGTCGAGTAGGGCATGCCCATACCCTCGACGGCGTCCACGCTCCAGCCGAAGAGATCGCTGTAGAACTTCGCCGAGGCGTCGATGTCCGGGGTCGACAGCTCGTTCCAGCACAGTGCACCGGGGACGGTGACCAGGTCGGCGCCGATGTTGCTCTTCGGCTCCCAGACATTGATGTAGGCGCCCTGGGGATCCTGGATCGCCGCCATCCGCCCGGCGTCCATCACGTCGAACGGAGGCGCGATCACGATCGCCCCGAGCTGGCCGGCCTTCTGCGCCGCGGTATCGGCGCTCTCCACGGTTACGTACGAGTTCCACGTCGGCGGCGCCCCGGCCTCGGCCTGCTGGAACTGCTGGGGTGAGATCGCCGCGACGTTCTTACCGCCGATGCTCATCATCGAGTAGACGACGCCGTCGCCGATCGGGCTATCGGTGGCCTCCCAGCCGAACAGCGCCGAGTAGAACTGCTTCGCCGCGGGCTGGTCATTGGTGGTCAGGTCGGTCCAGCTGAAAGTCCCAGGTGTGTACTCCGTACGTTCGCCCATGGCTCGACCCTACCACTGGGGAATAGACTCGCCGCATGTCCGACTTCAAAATCAAGAATCTCATGGAAATCGACGATTTGGCGGCCGACCGGGGGCCCGACATCGAAGCCCGTTTCGCGCGATCCCACATCGACTCCGAGCACCTCGGGGTCAGCTACTTCCGCTACGGGCCGAACTTCCGCTCGCCCTACGGCCACCGTCACCGCGAACAGGAGGAGGCTTACGTCGTCGTCAGCGGCTCGGGTCGCATGCGCCTCGACGACGAAATCCAGGAATTGCGCCAGTGGGACGTGATTCGGGTCGCCCCCGACGTCGTGCGCTCGTTCGAAGGCGGTCCCGACGGGCTCGAGCTGATCGCGATCGGCAACGACCGGCCCGAGGGCGGCGACGGCGAGATGGTCGAAGGGTTCTGGTCGGACTAGCTCCGCGCGATGGACGCCGGGTCGGGGCGCTCGAGCCGGGAATCAGCAATCGGGCGGGGAATGCCGGCCGGGTCAGGGGCGACAGCGCGGGGTGACCGGGATCGCCTCGGACGGGACGGGCGGCGGGTCGCTCTTGCAGTAGGTGATCGTTTTCGCGCCCCGGTCGACGACGCCGACGAACGGGTAGGTGACGCTGGCCGCCACCGCATCACAGCGGAACGGCTGGCGCCGGGGCCCGGAAGGGCCGGCAGCGCTGCAGCGGGTGCGGGTCAGCGGACCGCTGATCGTGCCACCCCCGATCAGCCGCCGCATGTCGGCGGCCACCGCTGCGCCGATCGCTCGGGCCGGAGCCGTGCCGGGCTTCAGCGGGCTCACGCGTGGCCTCTGGTCCTGCGCCACCAGCAGTGCCGCCTCGCGGTTTGACTCGGCGGTCATCTGCGCGTTGTCGGCCGTCGCTCGATCGGCCTGGTTGGCGTTCACGAAGGCGATCAGGGCGATCATCAGCGCGACCGCCACCGATAGCGACAGCACCCACCGTCCCCACAGCGGCAGTTGCGGGAGCTGCGGCGCCCCGAGACGGGGCACGCGGAGCGGGCCGCGCGGCGTCCGGCCCGTGGGCTCCGACTGGCCAGCCAACTCGAGTGACGGGGGGCGGTGGGAACGCGGGTCTTCCGGGGCTTCGGTCACTATGGGTGAGCGTACGCCCGCGGGAGCCGGTGAGCGACATCGTGCCGCGCGTCCGCTGGTCGCCGTGGGCCATATCCGGCTACCCTTGGGCCGGCGATGCGGATCCTGATCACAGGCGCTGCGGGCATGCTGGGCATCGACGTTGGCATTTCGGCAGGGGCGCGGGGGCACGAGGTGATCTCGCTGGCCCGGGCCGAGCTCGACATCGCCGATGCCGCGGCGGTCCAGGCGCAACTGGGCGACGTGAGACCGGACGCGGTGATCAATTGCGCCGCCTATACCGACGTGGACGGAGCCGAGAGCGACCCGGCCTCGGCGCTCAGGGTCAACGGCGACGGCGCCGGGATCCTGGCCGCGGCGGCGTATGCGCTCGGGGCTTGGACGATCCATGTCTCCAGCGACTACGTGTTCGATGGTAGCAAGGCGACGCCGTACCTCGAGTTCGACGCCACCGGGCCGGCCTCCGCCTACGGCCGCTCCAAGCTGGCCGGCGAGCGGGCGGTCGCCCAGGCCGCTCCCGATGCGCACACGATCGTCCGCTCCGCCTGGCTGTTCGGCGCCGGCGGGCCCTGCTTTCCCAAGACCATCCTGAAGCTGGCCGGCGCGCGCGAGGAGCTCAGCGTGGTCGATGATCAGGTCGGTTGCCCGACCTTCACCGGCCATCTGGCGGAGGCGCTGATCTCACTCGCGGACGGTGAGCGGATCGCGGGCCCGGTGCACGTGGCCGGCGGCGGGCGGTGCACGTGGTATGAGTTTGCCCGGGAGATCGTCGGCCGAGCCGGGGCCGAGTGCGAGGTCAAGCCCTGCACGACGGCCGAATTTCCGCGGCCGGCGCCCCGGCCGGCCAATAGCTCGCTGATCACCGAGCGGGGCGAGTCAGTTCCGCGACTGCCGCACTGGCGCGCGGGCCTCGAGCAGTTCATCGGCGTCGGGGTCTCCCGATGAGGCTCCTGGTCTGCGGCGGTGCCGGCTTCATCGGGTCGACGTTCGTGCGCCTGCGCCTGCACGAGTTCGGCGACGAGGTGACCGTGCTCGACAAGCTGACCTACGCCGGCCGGCGCGAGAACCTGCACGACGTGATCGACGTGATTCGCTTCGTCCACGGCGCGATCGAGGATCCCGACGCGGTGGCGGAGGCGATCGGCGCGGGTCCACCCTGCGACGCGATCGTCAACTTCGCCGCCGAGACCCACGTGGACCGCTCGATCTCGGGCCCGGAGACGTTCATCGTCACCAACATGCAGGGCACGCACGTGTTACTCGAGGCGGCCCGCGCGCACGGCCTGCGTTACCTGCAGGTCTCGACCGATGAGGTTTATGGCTCGATCCAGTCGGGCTCGTTCACCGAGGCCTCGCCGCTGGCCCCGTCCAGCCCCTACAGCGCGACCAAGACGGGTGCGGACCTGCTGGTGTCCAGCTACTTCCACACCTACGGGCTGGAGACGGTCATCTGCCGCGGCTCCAACAACTACGGGCCTTACCAATATCCCGAGAAGCTGATCCCGCTGATGATCCTCAACGCATTCGCGGGGGATCAGCTACCCATCTACGGGGACGGCCAACAGGTGCGCAACTGGCTCTACGTGGAGGATTTCGGCCGCGGCATCGGGCACGCGCTGGAGTACGGCGTGCCTGGCGAGGCCTACAACTGCGGCGGCCCAGACGAGTGCGAGAACCTGACGGTCGTTCAACGGATCATCGACCGGACGGGGGCGAGCTCCGATCAGATGGAATTCGTCGCCGACCGCCCCGGTCACGACCGGCGCTACTCGCTCTCCTCGGAGAAATTGCAGGGATTGGGCTGGCAGGCGAGGATGCGCTTCGACGAGGGACTCGAGCGCACGGTGCAGTGGTATCGCGAGAACTCCTGGTGGTGGGGGCCGATTCGGACGGGCGCCTATCGGGAGTACTACGAGCTCCATTACGGCCGCGCGTTGAAGTCATAGTGTCGTGAGTCGGAAATTCGGGAGCAGTCTCGCGAGTGGCTGGGTCCCCGCGCGTCCAGACGCCGCGAGGCGGCCGCGAATTTCCGAATTAGGGCATTAGCATGGCGGCGGATTCGCCTGCGGCGCGAGGACGGCACGCCCCGCCGCCCGAGGTCCGCCTCCCCCTCCAGCGCGAGCGGTTGTTCAACGCGGCGGCCGAGGAGTTCGCGGAACGCGGGTACGCCGGCGCGAGCTCGGAGTCCATCAGCCGTCGCGCCGGGATGTCGAAGGCCACCTTCTACGAGCACTTCGCCAACAAGGAGGAGTGCATCATCGCGCTGTTCGACCGCGCCGCTGAGGTGATCGCCGAGGGCATGGCGCAGGCGGCGCGCGCAGCCGGGCGCGGCGACGCAGCCGAGCGGATGCGGGCGGGCACGCGGGCGTTCCTGCAGGCGCTGGGCGAGCATCCCGAGTTTGCCCAGACGCTACTGGTGGAGATCATCGGCGCCGGACCCCGGGCCGCGCAGCGCCGCGACCAGGTGATGCAGGCGTTCGCCGACACCCTCGATGCCGAGAACGAGGCGGCAGCGCGGCGCGGTCTGATCGCCCGGTTCGCCTCGCCCCACGACTCCTACGCGATCGTCGGCGCCATCACCGAGCTGGTCTCGCGCCAGGTCCGGCTCGGCGTGCCGGCCGACCGATTCGATCTGGCCCCCGTGATCGACCGTCTGATCAGCGGGGTGCTGGCCCGGGCCGACTCTTGACCGATCTCGATGCGCTGAGAGCCGAGATCGTTTCCTGCCGGCGTTGCCCGCGATTGGTGGCGTGGCGCGAGGAGGTGGCGCGAGTCAAGCGCGCGTCGTTCGCCGATCAGGATTACTGGGGCCGCCCGGTGCCGAGCTTCGGCGATTCGGCGGCACGAGTGATGGTCCTCGGGCTGGCCCCCGCCGCCCACGGCGGCAATCGCACCGGGCGGATCTTCACCGGCGACCGCTCGGGTGACTGGCTGTTCGCCGCGCTCTGGCGGGCCGGGCTGGCCAACCAGCCCGAGTCGATCTCCCGGGACGATGGGCTCTCGTTGCACTCGTGCTGGGTCACCGCCGCGGTTCGCTGCGCGCCTCCGACGAACCGGCCGGCGCCGGCTGAACGCGACAACTGTCTGCCGTATCTGGTGCGCGAGCTCGAGTTGCTGGCGGACGTGCGGGTGATCGTGTGTCTCGGCGGGTTCGCCTGGGACGCGGCGCTGCGAGTCCTCGGCGCGCCCCGGCCCAAACCGAAGTTCGGGCACGGGGCCGAGCTTCCGCTGGAGCGCTCGACGCTGATCGGGTGCTACCACGTCAGCCAGCAGAACACCTTCACCGGGCGGCTGACCGAGCCGATGCTCGACGCGGTCTTCGCCCGGGCCAAAGAGTTGGCTGGAATCTCGTGAGCGAGGCCGTCCGGCCGGAGCTCGCCGCCCTGCGGATCGCCGACTCGCCGGAGCGCTGGGCGGATCTGGGGTTCACGGTTGATGGCGAGCTACTGGCGCTCGGGGGGGTCTTGGTTCGGTTAGGCGGTGAAGGGAAAGGGATCACTGCCTGGTCGGTGCGCAACATCGGTGCCGTGGAGGCGATCGATGGTCTGGCCCCCATGCCCGCTGCTCACGGTCCGCGGGTGGACCCGGGCACTCACGCCAATGGGGCCATCGGGCTCGACCACGTGGTCGTGGTGACGCCCGACTTCGACCGGACGGCGGCCGCGCTCGAGCGGGCGGGCATACCGCTGCGCCGGGTCCGGTCGGTGGGCGGCGAGGGATCCGGCGGTTCTGCTGGGTTCCGCCAGGGGTTCCGGCGTCTCGGTCCGGCGATCCTCGAGCTGGTCGAGGCCAAGGGCGCGCCGGCCGGGCCGGCGGCGTTCTGGGGTCTGGTGGTGATCGTCGAGGACCTGGAGGCGCTGGCCGCGCGGCTGGGCGAGCAGCTCTCGGCGCCGAAGCCGGCCGTCCAGCCTGGCCGCCGGATCGCCTCGCTGCGGGCGTCTGCCGGACTCTCGCCCCGAGTGGCGTTCATGGACCCGGATCCGTCGCCAGCAGCCTGACCACCACCGCTGCCATCTTCGTCGCCTGGCGCTTGATCTGGCGGTGGGTCATGCGCACCACTCGGAAGCCGGCCACGGTGAGGCGCTGGTCGTTGCGACGATTGCGCTCGAACGCCCCGCGCGCGCGGTGGAACTTATAGCCGTCGGTCTCGACCACGACGCGCTGCGCGGGCCAGTAGAAGTCGGCGCGGATTGCGTCCTCGCCGTCGTCGAGGACGATGAACTGGTTGACCTGCGGCATCGGAACCCCCGTGGGTTTGAGCATCGCCCTGAAGTCGGCCTCGAGCTCACTCCAGGTGGCGCCCATGCCAGCTTGGTATTCGTCCATCAGCGCTTGGACTCTGGCCGCGCCGAGGCGGGTCGGATTGCGCTCGATCTGATCCTGAAGCGCGCGGAAGTTGAGGACCTCCTCCTGTTCGGCCTGCTCGAACATCCGCTCGAGCTGGCCGGAGCGGATGACCTCGGCGACGTCCAGCGTGGTCCGGGCGATGGTGGTGCACGGGATGTTCCGGACGATCGTCACGTCCCTGGCGCTGAGCGTGGTGGAGCGGTGGATATCGATGTCCTGGTGGCTGCGGCTGGTGCGGCGGGGGACGGTGACGTCGATTCCCGATCGCTCGGTAGCTCGCAGCCCGTGCAGCGCGGCGGCGCTTCGGTGGGAGAGGACCGCGCCGTCGCCGCAGGCCAGGACGGCCGCGAGCCAGCGCCCCTCGCGGGAGAGCAATGAGGGAGGACTGAGCGAGTACACCCTGCGATGTACGAGGTGAAGGCGTCCGCTCTGCGTCCGGCTCCACGCCGCCGACGCGGTGAGACCGCAGTCGGCGATCTGCTCAATCGTAAACACCCCCTCCTGTCCGGCCGCCAGTCGCGCCAGCGCCTCATCCACCGGAGGCTGGTCGAGTTTCCTCCGGCATTTGGAGGTTTTTCGACCAGCCTCGGCCATCAGCCGATGGTGGCGCGAAAAACGTCACGCGTGGGTGACGGCGTGTGACGATTTCTGCGGCTTGTGTGGGCGCTACGCTGATATCGATGCCGCTTTCCGCCTTCAGTCAGACCACCCGTGACTGGTTCCGGTGCGCGTTTGCGGAGCCGACGGCGGCGCAGGCGCAGGCGTGGCCGGCGATCGCCTCCGGCGAGCACGTATTGGTCTCCGCGCCGACCGGCTCGGGCAAGACGCTGGCCGCGTTCCTGTGGGCGATCGACCGGCTGGCCAGTGAGCGGAGCGCCGGAGCTGCGGAGCGTGCCGCCGGAGCCGAGCGCCCCGCGGCGACCGAGCGCGCGATCAGTCTGGTTTACGTCTCGCCGCTGAAGGCGCTGTCCTACGACATCGACCGCAACCTGCGCGCGCCGCTGCGCGGGATCGGCGCCGACCTGAAGATCGCGGTCAGGACGGGTGACACCCCGCAGAAGGAACGCCAGGCGATGCTCAAGCATCCGCCGGACATCCTGATCACCACCCCCGAGTCGCTCTACCTGATGCTGACCGGCCGCGCGCAGGAGCTGTTCACCGGGACGCGCTGGTGCATCGTGGACGAGATCCACGCGGTGGCGGCGACCAAGCGCGGGTCGCACCTTGCCCTCACGTTGGAGCGGCTCGAGCAGGCGGCCGGAAACGATGTGCAGCGGATCGGGCTGAGCGCTACCCAGAACCCCCTGGAGGAGGTTGGCCGGTTCATGGTGGGGCCGAAGCGGAGCTGCCGGATCGTCGACGCGGCCGCTGGCGCACGCAAGGAGCTCGACCTGAAGATCCACGTGCCGGTCGAGTCGATGGTCGAGCCGGACGACACACCTTCGCCGGACATCGACCCGCTGGCCGGCGGCGAGGCCACGCGGCGCTCGATCTGGCCGGCCATCTACCCCGAATTGCTGGACCTGGTCCAGCAGCACAACTCGACGATTCTGTTCGTCAACAACCGCCGCGGCGCCGAGCGCCTGGCGCTGAGGCTGAACGACCTGGCCGAAAAGGAGATCGCTCGGGCCCACCACGGTTCGCTGGCCCGCGAGGAGCGCACCGTGGTGGAGGAGATGCTGAAGGCGGGCGAGCTGCCCTGCCTGGTGGCCACCTCGAGCCTGGAGCTGGGGATCGACATGGGCGC
>JALYXK010000245.1 GCA_030947145.1 Actinomycetota bacterium | reverse complement strand
CCGCCTGGGCCGCCACGGCCCGCTGCTCGAGGATCCGCGACTCTCGTGTCAGGTTGCGACGCAGCGAGGTCAGTTTCGTCGTGTCCCGCTGACGGGCGCGCGCGGAGACCAGCTCGCGGTTGACGATCGAGAGCTTCAGCCGGGCGACCTGGTCGCGCTCGACGATCACGGCGGCGGTCGCCCGCTGGCGGCGAATCTCCTCCTGGCCGAGGGTCCGCGCCTGCGCGGCCACCGACCGCCGAACGCGGCCCACGGCGCTGGTCGCGCGGCTGTCCTGGCGCCCGATCGTCTTCAGATCGCGCAGCCGGTTGAGCAGGTTGCCCCACCCGTTGGAGTCGACGATGACGTCGACGATCGTCGGCGGCGGCGACTCGTAACGGGCAGCCAGGACCTGGCGGTCACGGACGTAGTCGCGCTCCAGCAGTGTCAGCCGGCCGCGGGCCGCCGACAGCTGCCCGCGCACGCGTTTGAGCTGCTGCTCCTGGGCGATCACGACGCGCTCGATCATGCTCAGGCGCCCCTGCAGCGATCCGATCGTGCCCTGATACCCCTGGATCTTGCTGGTCTCCGCCTGAATCCTGGCCGACAGCTTTCCGGCCTGCTGCTGGCCGGCGCCGAAGCGGCTGGAGAGGGAAATGGTTCCGTGGCTGGCACTCGGGGCGAGCGCCGTGGCCAGCGCCACCAGCGCGGCGGTCGGGGCGGCGTGGCGAAGTCGGAGCGTGCGGTCCATGGGTCGGATCCGAGCCGCGCTTGGCAATTTTCCCGGCAAGCAAGCCCTTGAGATCAGGCGGCGAACCTAGCAGTGGCGGGGTTAGCCGAACCAGCCCGCGCCACCCCTGAAGGGAAACTTGCCCGGGCGCCGAAGGGACCGACTCGTCGCGGTCTGGCGCTAGCGCAGCCAGCCGGGGCCGAGCCCGAAAATCGTGGCCACCGCGAGTCCGCCCACCAGCAACGCCCCGGCCCGGCGGGTGTGGGTGAACACGAATGCCGCGAACCACAGCGGCCAGATCGGGAAGCCGCGCGGCGGAGCGTCGGGCCGCGGGCGCCGCAGCGCCTTGGCCGCCCGCCACAGCAGCGGCAGTGCCCCGAAGCAGGCCAGCGCCGGCCACGGCAGCGCGCCCGCCACCACGCTCACCACCACCGCCATGTAGAAGCCGACGTTCAGCACGTTGGTCAGCGTCCGCGCGCGGGGCTCGCCGAGGATCACCGGCAGCGTGTGCACGCCCTCGCGCCGATCCCAGGGCAGCTTGTCGATGTGCTTGGCCATCAACACGGCCGTGCACAGCAGCCCGTAGGGCACCGAGGCCAGCCACACCTGCCACGGGATCGAGCCGACCGCGCTGTAAAAGGTGCCGGCGATCATCAGCGGGCCCCAGACGATCAGCACGTCGAGCTCCCCGAGCCCGCGCTTCTTCAGCCGCAGCGGCGGGGCGGTGTAGGCGATGTTGAGCACGAGTCCGGCGAGCGCAAAGGCGAGCACGGTCGCGCCCCGCGCGGCCACCAGGACGACGAGGATCACCACGTCGGCGGCATTGACGGCGATCGCCGCGCGCACCAGTCCGGCTCGGGTGATCATCCCGGAGAGGATCGGGTGCGGGGCGTACAGCGCCCGCGGGTAATCCGCCTTGTCGAGCCCGACGTCGCTGTCGAACAGATCGTTGACCAGGTTGTTGGAGACGTGGGCCAGCGCGATCCCGATGAACGACAGGGCGAACCAGCCGGCGGCGAAGCCGTGATGGCGCGCCGCCAGCAGCCCGGCGATCGCCCCGGCGGTGAGCGTCATTGGCAGCACCCCGGCGCGGGTGATGACCAGCCAGCGGGAGACCGGGTCGAGCTGACCCACGGCTTCGCCGCGCGCTCGCCGTCCTGGCTCGCCTGATTGCGCGGCAGCCGTGTCATCCGGCTGAGGATTGATCGTGCTCAGCGCGTGGCGCCAGCGCACCAGCCGGCCGGTCGGGGGGGCCGCGGGGGCCGAGTCCGTCATCCGGCGCGCACGTTACTTCGTAATCACCGCCGGTGGCGGGGCGAACGGGAGCCCAGCGCAGGCGACCGCGCGCGCGTGAGCCGGGTCCAGAGCATTGAAGATCAACTGCGCCACCACCGGGTCGAACGCCTCGGCGACGTGATCGTCGATGTCGTTCGGGCAGACGTTCTGCAGCACGATGTTGGTCGCCGGCGGCGGCAGTGTCCCACTGGTGTAGGGCACGACCAGCTCGTCGTAGCGGGTCATGATCGTGGTGTAGGTGACGCCGGGCGCGGCGGCCCGCCCTGGTTCAGCTGCTGCACCATCGGCGAGCCGGCCAGGAACTCGGTGCACGATCCGCAGAAGCTGTCGACCAGGTTGAGGATCGGCTGCGAGATGGCGAACGCCGCGGCCGCGTCGCGGAGCATCGCCGTGCCCGCCACGTCGGTGCCGGCGTACAACGGCGTCATCGCCACATAGCGATTGACCTTGCTGGCGCCGCCGAGGAACTTCAGCCAGTACTGGGGCATGAACGTACCCTCGGAGTGCCCCACGAGGTCCACCTTCTGCGCGCCGGTAGCGGCCAGCACCCGGTTGACGAACGCCCCGAGCTCGGGCGCGCTCTGCTCGATCGGAATCACGCCGCCGACGAACGGAAACAGCGGGTTCAGGCCATAGGTCAGGGCGAACACGCAGTAGCCCCGCTGAGCCAGCAGCGGCGCCATGTAGGACCAGTTCTCGCCCATCGTGGCCCCGAGGCCGTGCACCAGCACGAGCGGATCCGGGTGCGCGGCGGACGGCTTGCAGGCGAAGTTGTTAGCACCGGGGGGCGGGCCGGCCAGACTCGACTGGGCCGAGGCCGCGGGCGCCAACGCCGCCAGGGTCGCGCACGCCGTGATCAGCGCCAGCGCCCAGCGGATCTGCTCTCTGAACCGGATCATCCTCTGCCTCCCGCGCGGTGAAGTGCCAATTGTCCCTGGGATCAGAACAATAAGTACCAGCTCGTACGCGATGATCGTCGCGGTCGACGCTACATCCAGCGCTTGCGGCGGAAGAAGATCAGAAAACCGATGGTGGAGAGCAGCAGCAGCCCGAGTCCGAAGACGATGAACGACCAGGTCGTGTTGAGTATGTGGCCGGTGAGGAACGAGAAGTTCTGGCCGAAGAAGCCGGTGATGAACGTCAGCGGTAGAAAGATCGTGGCGATCACCGTCAGCTGCTTGTTGACCTCGCCCTGGCGGTTGGCCACCGTCGAGAGGTACATGTCGGTCGCTCCGCTGAGCAGGTCGCGATAGGAGTCGACCATGTCCGAGACCCGGATCAGGCTGTCGTATACGTCGCGGAAGTACAGGCGCTCGTCCGCCTCCAATCCCGGCAGTTCCGTGATCCGGTCGGCGTCCCGGGCGAAGACGTCGCGCATCGGCGTGACCACGCGCCGCATGGCGACAAGGTCGCGCTTGAGCGCGAAGATGCGATGCAGGATCTCCTCGTTCGGCTCGGAGATCACCGTCTCCTCGATCTCGTCGATGTCGTCGTCGGTCCGGGTGAGCACCGGGAAGAACGTGGAGACGACCGCGTCGAGGACCTTGTAGATCAGGTACTGCTCGCCGCGCAGCGCATGCGCGCCGACCCTGCCCCGCAGTTCGGCCAGGGCGGACAGCGGCCCATGGTGAATGCTGATCACGTAGTCACCGGAGACGATCAGGTGAACCTCTCGCAGCAGCGGCCCGCCCGAGGTCGTGCTCGGGTCGACGCCGTAGACGACGAGGTAGACGTAGTTGTCGTACTCCTCGATCTTCGGGCGCTCGTTGAACGTCTGCGCGTCGTCGACGGTCAGCGCGTGCAGGCCGAGTCGCTCGCCGAGCTTGCGCAGCTTCTCGTCGCCGGGGTCCTCGAGGTCGAGCCAGAAGAACTGGCCGCTGTCGAGCAGCTCGACGATGTCCTCGTGATCGGCATTGTGGAGGCAGGGAACCGATTGACCGCCGCCGGCCTTCGGACGCTGTCCTGGCGCGGAGTCCACCGACCGATTGTAGGGCCGACGGGGCCCGAACCGCGTGGCTCAGGCGCCGGCCCGGACGACCGACTCAGCGGTTGTCGATGCCGCCGCCGCGGCCGATCCCGTTCGTGGGTAGCGGGAACAGCCGCAGGAATCGCTGCGCCGCGGGTCGGCTGCCCTCGATCCTGACCTCGCCCGCGCGGACGCCGGCCGAGAGCTTGAGCCCGTGCCACAGGAGCGCGGCCAGCGTCACCGGTTCGGTCGCCACGATCGCCACCGCCGCCTCGGCCGGGCCGCGGGCGAGCTCGAACCTCCCGGCCTTGACCCGGGCCCGAAAGGCCTGGTTGCCCAAGCGGAGCTCGTACTCGGCATCGAGATCTCCGGCGCGCGCGGGGTCGAACAGGGTCTGGCACGCGATCATCGCCGAGTCGGCCCCAAAAGCGTCGCCCTGCTCGGAGAACGGGACGGCGCTGCCCCAGCGTCCGAGGGCCAGCACCACCGGCTCGAGCTCCTGGCCGCGGTCGGTCAGCTCGTACACGCGGGCCGCGGCCGGGGGGGGCAGTGTGCGCCGGTGCAGCACGCCGGCCTGCTCGAGCTCGCGCAGCCGCTGAGCCAGCACGTCTGGGCTCAGGTGCGGCAGCCCGGCGCGCAGATCGGAGAAGCGCTTGGGGCCCAGCAGCAACTCGCGCACCACCAGCAGGGCCCAGCGCTCGCCGACGACGTCCAGCGCCCGGGACACGCCGCAGCGGTCACCGTAGGTCCGCTTCCCGGTCATTGGTGAATCCTATCGCACGGTAGGAAACGCAAATTACTTAGTTGGAACTTCCAATCGGACCTGGTAGGGTCGGCGCCCGGAGCAGTACACCCCTCGCCACTCAGGTAAAGGAGGCTGGACCGTGACATCCCTACCCCAGATCGTCTCGCCCGCGCAGTGGGACGAGGCCCCCACCGGCAGCGGCGAGACCTTCGGCCTCAGCGTCTTCGTCCGCGACCGGGAGCGGATCTTCCGCACCTACTTCACCGATCCGCGCGGGGTCGAGACCCTCGGCCCGGTCTGGAGCTTCCTCGACGCGACCTCGGGGGAGAGCCGATGAGTGAGCGCGACGAGTACCCGTCCGGGGTTCCCTGCTGGGTCGACACCATGACCCCCGACGTGCCGGGTGCCATCGGTTTCTACGAGGCCGTGTTCGGCTGGGAGTTCGACGGTCCGGGACCGATGCCCGATCCCTCCGGCGGCTACTACGTCGCGCGGCTGCGCGGGCGCGATGTCGCCGGCGTCGGGTCGAGCTCGCCCGGCTCCGAGCTGCCGCCGGCCTGGAACACCTATGTGTCCGTGCCCTCCGCCGAGGCGGCGGTACGGCGGTCGGTGAGCGCCGGGGGCACGGTGCTCTTCCCGCCGTTCGACGCCCTTCCGGCCGGCCGCGCCGCCGTGATCGCCGATCCCGCGGGAGCCGTCATCGGCATCTGGGAGCCGCGCGACCGTCAGGGCGCCCGGCTCCTGAACGAGCCTTCGGCCTGGGCGATGAGCCTGCTGCGGACGAGCCACACCGCGACCGCGGCGGGCTTCTACGAGAGCGTGTTCGGCTGGCGCGCCGAGACGATCGACATGGGCGGAGCCGAGCTCACCCTGTTCCGGCTGCCCGGCTACGTCGGCGGCGAGCCCGAGCAGCCCGTCCCGCGCGACATGGTCGCCGGGATGATGGGGTTCGGCGACGAGCAGATCCGAGCCGGCGTAGTGCCGCACTGGAGCGTCGACTTCTGGATCGACGACGCCGACGCGGCGGCAGCCAAGACACCCGGGCTCGGCGGTGCCGTGCTCACCGCCCCGCACGAGCTGCCCCCGTTCCGCCGCGCCGTGCTCGCGGATCCCGCCGGTGCCTCATTTTCGGTCAGCCAGCTGGTGATCGGGCCGTAGCGGCGATGCGCTGGTACGGTGCAGCGTGGCCATGAACGAGAAGCCCGAGGTAGCGGTCCCCTCCGACCAGCCGCCGTCCTACCAGCTGGAGCTCGAGGACATCGTCGTCGGCGACGGCGACGAGGCCGTCTCGGGCCGCGTGGTGGAGGTCCACTACGTGGGGGTCTGCTGGAAGACGGGCCAGCAATTCGACGCCTCGTGGGATCGTGGCAGCACCTTCAAGTTCGGCCTGGGCAAGGGAGCGGTGATCGCCGGCTGGGATCAGGGTGTGGCCGGTATGCGCGTCGGCGGGCGCCGCCGCATCACGATTCCACCGATGCTGGCCTACGGCAAGCGCGGCGCCGGCGGGGTGATCGGACCCGACGAGACGCTGGTCTTCGTCGTCGATCTGATCGCCGTCGGCTGAGCTTTCGCCGTCCAGGACGTCGGCGCTGCGCCGGCGACGGCCGGGGACCGGGGCGAGGCCGGCGTGGGAGTCGGTCCGGCGGCGGGTTTTGTCTCCCTGGACAGAACGACTACTGTGTGGGAATGGAAGACGTAGCGATCCAGGCTCTGCTCTCCAGGCTGGCTCGTCCTCACAAGTCGGGCGGCAAGGTCGTCGAGCGCGCCGCGATCCTCGCCGAGGGTGCCGACTTCCCCGCCGTCCTGGCCTGGATCACCGCTCACGCCGGCGAACCGGAGACGACGGCTGCCGTCGCCTCCTCGCGCGGACTGCACGGCCCGCGGGACACCAACGGTGGCGGCGGGCCGGAACGCGCGCCGCACCGCTACGTGCTGCCCACCGGCGCGCTGGTCTGAGCCGCCGCTCAGCGAAGTACTGGTTGTCGTCGGGCGGAGGCCTACAGCCGAGCCAGGCCGGCGAGCAACATCGCCGAGAAGCGAAGCGCCCGGTCCTGGGCGCCTGGGCCGCCCGGTGCGGCGTCGGCCGCCCTGACGTGCTCGGTCCATTTGGTGCCGTCCCACCAGCGCAAGTCGGCTAGGTCGAACGGATCCTCGTACCACGCGCCGTGAAGCTCGGGCCAAGCGTCGAAGGATCCGATCGTGACCGGGATCGAGTCGGTCCGGTGACGGGGCGCGCTCAGCGTCTCACCGCTCCGGTTGGCTCACTCATCGTGAGATCCAGGGAACTACTGGATCTGGGTCTCGCCCCAGGGAACCACCCTAGACTTAGTCGTCGATACCGAGGACTCGCTCCATGTCGTCGGCCAAATCCGGGTGCTGGTAGGGGCCGGGAGCCCGCAACGCGGCCATCACCCGACGCTGGGTGACCGGGTCCTTGTCCGCGCTGAGCTTGATCTTGCAGACGAAGCGGGTGATCGGCAGCCGTAGGCCGACGGTGCCCTTGGCCAACCCGGCGCCCCACTCCGGATCGAGCAGCATCGGCTGCTCGACGTGGCGCTCGAAATGCT
>JALYXK010000222.1 GCA_030947145.1 Actinomycetota bacterium | reverse complement strand
TCAGGCCTACGGGGTTAGCTGTCGGGCTCGCGCTGAAAGAGTCTGCGCTACGCCGAATGATTCGGCGATTCGCCCCCGGGGCCTGCCGGCCCCCATGGGTTCCCCGTTCCCCGCAGCATGAGCAGCGGGGATTCGGCTGGTATTTCGGCACGCGCAGAGTAGCGGAGCTGCAAGATGGACGTCACGTGCAGCGTTATGGCCCGTGCCGAGCGTCGCTACGCTACGCGGCGGTGGACCCCGACTACACCCCACAAGAGGTCGCGCAGCTGCTTCAGCAGGGCGCGATCCAGCTGATCGACGTGCGTCAGCGGCACGAGCATTTGGCCGGCCGGATCAACGGTGACCGGCTGATCGAGCTGACCGAGCTGACCGGCCAGGCCGGCACGCTTGACCCGAGCACCCCGGTCGTGTTCTACTGCCGCAGCGGCGTGCGCTCGGCGATGGCCAGCGAGGCGTTTCGCCGAGCCGGCTTCGACGCTCACAACATGGTGGGCGGCCTGCTCGAGTGGCATACCGCCGGCCTCCCGCTCGAGCCGCGCGACGGGCACGTCGCCGAACCCTGAGTCGCTAGGGCCGTCTCAGGCGACGGTCCACGTGTCGCTGCCGTGCAGCAGCGCCGCCAGCTCGTCCTCGGAGGCCGCGTCGGGACGCTCCGCGCTGCGGCCGTAGACCGGCCGCGAGACATCGCGGAAGATGCCGATCGGCGTCGGACCGGTCGGCTCGTTCGAGAGCTTGGCCAGCGCGAACGCGAGTCCGGGGTTGAGCCGCTGTGGGTCGTGGACCAGCAGCGCCTCCTCACCGGCCTGCGCGACGTCGACGAACCGCAGTCCGCCGTCGGCGGCAACGGCGACTCCGCGTTCGCCCTCCGATCCGAAGCGAATCGACTTTCCGGCCTCGAGCCGGATCTGGTTCTCGTCCTTGGTCTCCTTCTCGGTCAGCGCGGAGAACGCGCCGTCGTTGAAGACCGGGCAGTTCTGGTAGATCTCCACCAGCGCGGCGCCCTCGTGTCGGGCGGCGGCCCGCAGCACCTCGGTCAGGTGCCGGCGATCCCGATCGATCGTCCGCGCGACGAACGTCGCCTCGGCTCCGAGCGCCAGTGCCAGCGGGTTGAACGGGTGGTCGGCGACGCCGAAGGGCGTGGACTTGGTGATCTTGCCGAGCTCGGACGTCGGCGACGCCTGCCCCTTGGTGAGCCCGTAGATCTGGTTGTTGAACAGCAGGATCTTCACCGGGACGTTGCGGCGCAGCGCGTGGATCAGATGGTTGCCGCCGATCGACAGCGAGTCGCCGTCGCCGGTGACCACCCAGATCGACAGATCCTCGCGCGCGGTCGCCAGCCCGGTGGCCAACGCCGGCGCCCGCCCGTGGATGCCGTGCATCCCGTAGGTGTCCATGTAGTAGGCGAAGCGCCCGGCGCAGCCGATGCCGGTGATGAACACGATTCGCTCCGGCGGGATCCCCAGCTCCGGCATGAACTGCTGCACGGCCGAGAGCACGGCGTAGTCGCCGCACCCGGGGCACCAGCGCGTCTCCTGATCGGACTGGAAGTCGGCTTTGGTCAGCCCGTGCTCGTGCCCGGCGCCCGCACCGCTCGCCAGCCCGCTCGCACGCCCGCTCGCACGCTCGCGCTCAGAGTCCACCGCGCTCATTGCCGCTCCGCGATCTGCTGCTCGATCTCGTTGGAGAACAGCGGTGCTCCCGCCACCTTGCCGAACGATTCGACGTCGACCAGATACTTGGCCCGGAGCACCTTGGCCAGTTGGCCGCTGTTCATCTCCGGCACCAGCACTCTGTCGAACGAGCGCAGGACGTCCCCGGTGTTGGCGGGTAGCGGATTGAGGTGGCGCAGGTGCGCACAGGCCACCCGGTGGCCGGCCTGCCGGGCCAGGCGGACGCCCGCCCGGATCGCTCCCTCGCTCGAGCCCCAACCGAGCACCAGCAAGCGGGCACCCGGGTCGGCGTCGACGCTGAGCGGCGGGAGATCGTCGGCGATGCCGTCGATCTTGGCCGCGCGCAACTCGGTCATGCGCGCGTGGTTGAGACCGTCGTAGGAGATGTTTCCCGTCCCGACGGCCTTCTCGAGGCCGCCGATCCGATGCTGAAGCCCAGGCGTCCCTGGCACCGCCCACGGCCGGGCCAGCCGGTCGTCGCGGGCGTAGGGCAAGAACGGCGAGTCGTCGACGCGTGGCCTGGCGATCGCCGGGTCGATCTGCGGCAGGTCGGCCACGGTCGGGATCTGCCAGGGCTCCGAGGATGAGGCCAGGAAGCTGTCCGAGAGCAGGATCACCGGTGTTCGGTACCGGACGGCGATCGCCACCGCCTCGAACCCCGCCTCGAAGCACCCCCCCGGCGTGCTCGGCGCGATCACCGGCAGCGGAGCTTCTCCATGGCGGCCGTAGAGCGCCATCAGCAGGTCGGATTGCTCGGTCTTGGTCGGCATCCCGGTCGAAGGGCCGGCCCGCTGGACGTCGATCACCACCAGCGGCAGCTCGAGCATCACGGCCAGACCGATCATCTCGGCCTTCAGGTCCATCCCGGGACCGCTGGTCGCCGTGATGCCGAGACGACCGCCGAACGCGGCCCCCAGGGCCATCCCGGCGGCGGCGATCTCGTCCTCGGCTTGGATCGTCGACACGCCGAGGCCGGCGTGCCGCGAGAGCTCGTGCAGCAACTCCGACGCGGGAGTGATCGGGTAGCTGGCCAGCACCAGCGGCAACCGACTGCGGACGCTGGCGGCGATCAGCCCCATGGCCAGCGCCGCGGTGCCGTTGACGTTGCGATAGGTGCCGGGAGCCACGTCCGTGGCGGGCTTGACCCGATACTGGACGTCCAGCAACTCGGTCGTCTCGCCAAAGGACCAGCCGGCGTTGAAGGCCGCGAGGTTCGCCCGCCTCACCGCCGGCTGGCGGGCGAACTTCTGCTCGATCCACTGCTGGGTCACGTCCGTCGGACGGCCGTAGAGCCACGACAGGACACCCAGGGCAAACAGGTTCTTGGCCCGTCCGGCATCCCGCGTGGAGGCGCCCTCGATCGCCTCGACCGCCCGGGTGGTCAGCGTCGTCATGGGGATCCGATGTACTCGGTACTCCCCCAGCGAGCCGTCCTCCAATGGGCTGGTGCCGTAGCCCGCCTTCTCGAGGTTTCGCTTGGTGAAGGCGTCCTCGTTGACGATGATCGTCTCCCCGCGCGGCAGCTCGGCCAGGTTCGCCCGTAGCGCCGCCGGGTTCATGGCCACGAGCACGTTCGGCGCGTCCCCCGGCGTGAGAATGTCCCGGGAGGCGAAATGGATCTGGAACGCGGAGACTCCGGCGAGGGTGCCGGCCGGGGCGCGGATCTCCGCCGGGAAGTTGGGCAGCGTCGCGAGGTCGTTGCCCACCATCGCGGTGGCGTCGGTGAAGCGGCTCCCGGCGAGCTGCATGCCGTCCCCGGAGTCCCCCGCGAAGCGGATGATCACCCGCTCCCGCTCTTCAACTGCCTTGCTCACGTCCTCGCTTCCTGCGCGGCGGACCGCTTGTCCGGAGAATCTCAGCCAGGCTTTGATTGTACGGGGCCGCGCCGACGTCCAATCAGCGCGGAGCGGCGCCGTCCACGTTCCAGTATCTGAGCACCTCGGCCCGGGGTCCGTTCGGGTCCTGGCTCGAGGAGATCCCGAACCGGGTGATCGTCCGCTGACCGCCTTCGTGGTCCCCGTAGAGCAGGTCGACCATCACCCGCTCGCCGTGGGCATCGGCTTCCGCCAGACCCGCGTAGGCCGGGTCTTCCCGGTCCCGGATCGCCCCCTGCCAGAAGCCGGTTTCGCCGGCCGGGATGTAAAGGTCGCGCTGCTGGCGATGGAACTCAGAGAGCTCGGGCCGGATCGGCGTCCCGCTGCGCTCGCCGGTTCGCGCCACCCACCCGTGGATCACCGCCAGCCCAGAGCCCCCGTTGCGCAGAGCCAGCGCCATGTAGAGGTTGCCCTTCTGCGGCTCGAGCGCGCCGCCGTGCCCGGGAACCTCCAGGATCACGCCGTCGCCGAAGCGAACCCGTTCGGTCAGGTCATCCTCCCGCGAGGGCACGAGCAGCGGCCGGAGCCCGGCCAGCAGCGCCCGCTCGGCCAATCGGGCGGAACGATTAGACGTCCTGATCGAACTGAACGTGGCGACCGCGAGCACCAGCGTGCCGCCCGCAGTCGCCATCGAGGAGATCGTCGCCCAGTCCGCCATCAGCCGGCGCCGTCCGGGCCCGGCCGGTCCTCCGGCTAGAGCTTGATGACGTTGATCGCCTTCGGGCCCTTCGGCCCCGACTCTTCCTCATAGGACACCTTGGCGCCCTCGGAGAGCGAGCGATAGCCGTCGGCGGCGATGCTCGAGTGGTGTACAAACAGGTCGCGACTGCCTTCATCGGGCGTGATGAACCCGAAGCCCTTCTCGTCGCTGAACCACTTGACAGTTCCGGTTGGCATTTTGGAGTGATCCTCCGTGGCTTGTAGTGCTGCTACCGCGGAGGATGTTCTCGATCACCACCCGGGCCTGCACCTGCTTGACGCCGTCCTCCTCATGGGACAGCCTTACGGCGCGGCACGGTAGCACGGTCGGGCGTGGCGGGTCGGGCACGGATCGCGACGGTCACCGCCGAGACACACTTCATCCTCTAGCGCGATGGAAGATCCGATCCGAATCAGGCGAGACGTGTCGATTCCGCTGGCCGAAGTCGTCCTGCGCGCCTCGCGATCCTCGGGCCCGGGCGGCCAGCACGCGAACGTCACCGCCTCGCGGATCGAGGCGAGCTTCGACGTGCGGGAGTCGAAGGCGCTGAGCGCCGAGCAGAAGCAGCGGATCCTCGCCCGTCTGGGGCCGCGTGTGGTGGC
>JALYXK010000190.1 GCA_030947145.1 Actinomycetota bacterium | reverse complement strand
GCAGGTCTCAGGCCCCCGCCATAGCAGGCTCGCCTTCGCCGGACCCATCCTTCAGATAGACCGGGTCGGCGTCCGGCAGGACGCCAACTTGACTGGGATCGCGCTCGGTGCCCTTGATCACGTCGTCGGAGGCCTGCTTCGGCGTCTTGGGCAGGAAGCCGGATTTCGTCCCGAAATAGACGGCCTGCGGATGGTGGGCCACGATCGCCAGCGTCGACTGTTCGGGCTCCACGGCAAATCCGCCGGAGAGCCGCAGGCCGATCTGCGGGGCGTCGAGCAGGCGGAACACCTTCTCGTGCTCGGACTGCTCGGGGCAGGCGGGGTAACCCCAGGAATAGCGGCGTCCCTGGGTCGGCTCGATTCCCAGCCCGTGGCGGACGCGGGCGTGCAGCCACTCGGCCATGCCCTCGGCGGTCTGCACGCCGAGCCCGTGGACGAACAGTTGCTCGGCAAATTCCCCATCGGCCTCGAGCCGGGCCATCAGCTCGGTGACCTCGTCGCCGGCGGTGACCGCCTGCAGGGCGACGACATCGACCTCGTCGGAGCCGAGGGGCCGGTAGAAGTCGGCCAGGCAGATCCGGTCGTGCCGCGGCTGGCGCGGAAACACGAGGCGCTCCAATTCGACCGGGTGGGCGGGGTCGAAGTCCTCGGGATCCCAGACGATCAGCTCGTTGCCGTCCGAGTTGCAGGGGAAGTAGCCCAGCATCGCGCGGGGGCGCAGGTAGGTCTGCTGGCGCCACATCCGCTCGAGCCGCGGCTGGAAGTCATCCCGGAGCAGCTCCCGCCAGGCCTCGCCCTTGACCCCGCGTCCGCCCCAGTGGAGCTTGAACAGGACGTGGGTGTCGAGGTGGTGGTAGACCTGATGCAGGGGCACGTCGATCTCGCGCACCCCCCAGAACGGCGGCGTGGGAATCGGGTTGTCGGTGTGGGCGGCGCTGCGAACCGAGGAGTCGGTGACCGGCGGCGCGTCGTCGGGCGGCGCGTCGGGCTGATCGCGCAGGCGCTGGGCCGCGCTGCGCGTGTGCTCCACCAGCGCCTCCCGGGCCGGCTCGTCGATCAGCTGATCCATCTTGGCCAGACCCTCGAACGCGTCCTTGCAGAAGAACACGCCGGGCGCGTAGACATCGTCTGACTCGGGTCCGTGTGGATAGAGGATCCGCAGGCCGAAGTTGCGGTTGATCGCCGCACCGCCGATCAGCACCGGGAACTCGAGCCCGCGCTCGTGCAGCTCCTGTACGCAGGCCGGCATCTGCTTGGAGGTCGAGACCAGCAGTGCGCTCAGGCCGATCGCCGTCGCGTCGTGCTCGACGGCGGCGTCGAGAATGGTGGAGATCGGCACCTGCTTGCCGAGATCGACCACTGTGTAGCCGTTGTTGGTGAGGATCGTGTTGACCAGCGACTTGCCGATGTCGTGGACGTCGCCGAAGACGGTGGCCAGCACGACCGTGCCCTTGGTGTAGCCCTCGAGCTTGTCGAGATAGAGCTCGAGGCGGGCGACCGCGCGCTTCATCACCTCGGCGGACTGCAGCACGAACGGCAGGATCAGCTCGCCGGCGCCGAACTTGTCCCCGACTTCCTTCATCGCCGGCAGCAGGACAGTGTTGAGGGTCGGCACCGCGCCGATCTTCTCGTTGCAGCGATCGATCCAGTCCTCGACCCCCTCGCGCTTGCGGCGCAGGATGTGGAAGTGCAGCGCCTCCTCGGGCTCCATGCCCTCGGTCGGGTCGGCCTTGTCATTGGTTGCCTCGGACGTGCCTTTCGATTCGAAATGCCCGATGAACCGCTCCAGCGCGTCCTCGCGGCGGTTGAACACCAGGTCATCGGCCAGCTCGCGCTCGGCCTCGACGATCTCCGCGTACGGGGTGATGTGGTTGGGGTTGACCATCGCCAGGTCGAGCCCGGCCTGCACGCAGTGATGCAGGAACACGCTGTTGAGCACGCTGCGGGCCGGCAGCCCGACGCCGAAGGACACGTTGGAGACCCCGAGCGAGGTCTTCACGCCGGGGATCTCGGCCTTGATCGCCCGGATCCCTTCGATCGTCTCGACGGCGCTGGGGCGCCACTCCTCATCGCCCGTGGTCAGGGTGAAGGTCAGGCAGTCGAAGATCAGCACCTCGGGATCGAGGCCGTGCTCGTCGCAGCACAGGTCCCGGATCCGCTGGGCGATCTCGAGCTTGCGCTGCGCGGTCTTGGCCATCCCGACCTCGTCG
>JALYXK010000123.1 GCA_030947145.1 Actinomycetota bacterium | reverse complement strand
GACATCGGGACGCTGTTGGGCGGCGCGATCCTCACCGAGGACGTCTTCAACATCCCCGGAATCGGCCGGCTGGCCTACGAGGGCATCGTCAACGCCGACCTGCCCGTGATCCAGGGCACCGTGCTGTTCGGGGCGTTCTTCATCGTGGTCGCCAACCTCGTGGTGGACATCGCCTACGCCTTCCTCGATCCGCGGGTGCGCTACTCGTGAGCCTGCTGGAGGTGACCAACCTGAAGGTCAGCTTCCCGACCGAGGACGGGATGGTCCACGCGGTCGACGGGATCAGCTACTCCATCGACGCGGGGTCGACGCTCGGAATCGTCGGCGAGTCCGGGTCGGGCAAGAGCGTCTCGTCGCTGACCACCCTGGGGCTGACCCGCAAACAGGGGGCTCATATCGAGGGCCGGATGATGTTCGAGGGCGCCGACCTGGTCCAGATGAGCGACCGGGACCTGCGCAAGATCCGCGGCAACGAGATCGCCATGATCTTCCAGGACCCCCTGTCCTCCCTGCATCCGTTCTACAAGGTCGGTAAGCAGCTGATGGAGGCCGTCCAGACTCATCGCGACGTGTCGAAATCGGCTGCTCGGGACCGGGCCGTCGACCTGCTCGAACTGGTCGGCATCCCCGATCCACACCGTCGCGTCGATCAGTTCCCGCACGAGTTCTCCGGCGGCATGCGCCAGCGGGTGATGATCGCCATGGCGCTGGCCAACGAGCCCAAGCTGCTGATCGCCGACGAGCCGACGACCGCGCTCGACGTGACCGTCCAGGCGCAGATCCTGGCTCTGCTCGGGGACCTCCAGCAGCGCCTGGGGATGGCGATCATCATCATCACCCACGACCTCGGCGTCGTGGCCGAGATCGCCGACGAGATCTCCGTCATGTACGCCGGGCGGATCGTCGAGCGGGCCTCGACCGAGCGGATCTTCGCCAACCCGCAGCATCCGTACACGTGGGGCCTGCTGAAGTCGATCCCGCGGCTCGACAGTCACCGCGGCGAGGAGCTGGTTCCGATCGCCGGGCGGCCGCCCAGCTTGATCAACCGGCCTTCGGGCTGCCATTTCCACCCGCGCTGCCCCTACGCGCAGCAGGACCACGCGAGGATCGACCCCAAGCTCGAGCCCGTGCCGGGCGAGGGCCACCACAGCGTCGCCTGCCTGCTCGAGCCGGCGGTGCGCATGAGGATCTGGAACGGGCTCCAGGCCGGCACCGACCCGGCCACCCTGCGGCGGATGGCCGGATCGGCTCCGCTGATGCTCGACGCCTCGATCGACGCCCTGCCGGTGACCGTGGCGACGGCGGAGGAGCTGTCGATGAGCTCCGAGTCCGACGTGGCCGGGCAGCATGGCGGTGGCGTGTGAGCAGCACCGCCGCGCCGATCATCGAAGTCCAGAACCTGGTCAAGCACTTCCCGATCACCCGGGGGATCCTGATCCAGCGCCAGATCGGGGCGGTGAAGGCCGTCGATGACGTGTCCTTCAACGTGATGAAGGGAGAGACGCTGGGGATCGTCGGCGAGACCGGGTGCGGCAAGAGCACCACGGCGCGCCTGCTCTGCCGGCTACTGGAGCCGACCTCGGGTGAGATCCGCTTCGAGGGCGAGAGCATCGCCCCGCGCCAGGGGGAAGCGCTCAAGGCGCTGCGCCGGGAGATGCAGATGATCTTCCAGGACCCCTACTCGTCGCTGAACCCGCGCAAGACGGTGGGCTCGATCATCGCCGAGCCGTTCGTCATCCACAAGATGCTCACCGGCGAGGGCGAGCGCAAGGAGCGCGTGCAGGACCTGATGGACCGCGTCGGGCTAAACCCCGAGCACTACAACCGCTACCCGCACGAGTTCTCCGGCGGCCAGCGTCAGCGGATCGGCGTCGCCCGGGCGATCGCGCTCGAGCCGAAGGTGCTGATCGCCGACGAGCCCGTCTCCGCCCTCGACGTCTCGATCCAGGCCCAGGTCCTCAATCTCCTGCTCGGTCTCAAGCGCGAGCTCGGGCTGACCCTCGTGTTCATCGCCCACGACCTCTCGGTGGTGCGCCACATGTGCGATCGGGTGGCGGTGATGTACCTCGGCAAGGTGGTCGAGCTCGCCCCCAGCGACTCGCTCTACGGATTCCCGCGCCATCCCTACACCGGCGCGCTGCTCTCGGCCGTCCCGGTGCCCGATCCCTCGGGTGGCAAGCGCGAGCGCCAGCTGCTCACCGGCGATGTCCCGAGCCCGGCCAACCCGCCCTCGGCCTGTCGCTTCCACACCCGCTGTCCCAAGGCCCAGCGCAAGTGCTCGATCGACGAGCCGCCGCTGGAGGACAAGGGCAACGGCACCGATGCCGCCTGCCACTACCCGCTCACCGAGCAAGAAGTGGCGACCCAGCTGCCCGTCGCGCTGCAGACCGGCCGTGGCGCCCCCAGCCACGACCGGGTCTGAAGCGGATCGATTCTAGTTGGGCATCCTGGTGTTGACGTCCCGCGGGTCCGGGGTCCGGGTCTTGACCTCGCCGAAGTCGTAGAACGCGCCCGGCATCGCGCCCTTCTGACCGAACCCGAAGCCGGCCATCTGGAGCTGCTTGACGGCTACGAAGATGTCGTCGAAGCCGGGCATGCCGTGACCGGGGCCGCTGGCCTCTTCGACCTGCCTGTACTTCATGAACACCCGGTCGTTTCCGAGCAGGCCCAGCGACTGGCGCGCGAGCGCGCGATGCACCGCTTCGGCGCCCATGAACTCGGCCGCGTACCGCGCGAAGGGGCCGTTACCCGCGTTGCCGAACACGGTGGTGGCGATCAGGTAGGCGTTGACGAAGATCTGATCGCCGACGACCAGTGTGCTGAGCAGACCCGTTCGGCTGGCAAACACCGCATCCGGTACCCAGATCTTCGTCGTCAGCGCCTTGCCGCCCAGCCCGACGAGCGTGTTGTAGTGGATCAGCTCCTCCCGAGCGGCTGCCCGGATGTTCTTTCGCGTGACCGGGTCCAGGCTGACCTTCTCCGGCCCGACCGTATTGACGATCGTGGCCAGCACCTCGGCGGTGGCGGCAACCGCCAGGATGTTCTCGACCGTGTTGTCTGACGTGCTCGACCCGGCGGCGAGCGCCGCTTGGGGCACGCCAAGCAACCCCAGCCCCCCGATCGTCGCGGCCGCACCGGCTACGAACTTGCGCCGTGTCGTGGCGGACTCGCCCGCGTGCTCACGGTCAATCGCGTCATAGACGCCGTTGATCGTCTCGCTCATTCCACACCTCCGGCGGCCTGTGCCGCCACTGGTTGATTTTTCCTCCTCAAACCGGTTCATAACAGAATCCGCCGCCCGCCGGTCGCAATAGACCGTAAACCTGCGTCAAGTCGCGGTTCGGCGCTGGCCGGCCTCAAGCGCTGAGACCGGCCGGTTCGCCATGACGATGCGGGTCGGTGAGCAGTCGCGACGGCGCGCGTCCGGAGCTACAGCGGCTCGACGGTGCCGTCCTCGTCCGCGCCGCCGCCGGTCTCACCTTCGTCTTCGTCTTCGTCCTCGTCGTCCTCGACGTAGAGCGACTCGGCCGCGAGCTCGTCGCCGCTCTTGCTCCAGAGCTTGACCTCCAGGAAGTCCGCGCGGTAGTCGTCGGGCGCCACCAGGGTGAAGCGCTCCTCGACGAGCTCGCACTGGTCTACGGCGAGGTTGGCCAGTTCTGCGGTGACCAGCGCGCCGCCGGCGATCAGCGGCACTCCCCAGACCAGGGTCATGTCGGCCGACTTGCCCTGCTCGCCCCGCCAGCGACCGATCACCTCGTCGTTGAGGTCGAGCTTCCAGTCCGGGTTGGTCTCGGCCAGCTCGGAGGTGTAGTCGGCACGAGCCTCGAAGTCGCCCGGGGCGCCGTCGTGCTCCGCGAAGGAAACGAAGCCGAACAGCTCGTAGCCCTCGGTCGTGCGGGAGATCGCGGGGACGTAGGTGCGCCCGCCGTAGGTGCGGTCGGGGAACCACCGGACCTCGCCGGGCTCGCCGAGCTCCTCGCCCTCGGAGTCGATATCGCCCACCGCCTCGGTGAAGTACCGGCGCAGGGTGTCGGCCCAGCGCCCGTAGGGCAGCGAGTCCTGGGGCGGCTCGGCGGCGAAGCTGATTACGAAGCGGTCGGTCGGCGGCATTCAGCGCGAGAGCCTACTCAAAACGCTCCCCGGCGCGAGAACACGGCGGGGATCGTCTTCAGCAGGATCGACAGGTCGAGGAACATCGACCAGCGCTCGAGGTAGAGAAAGTCCAGCCGCACGAGGTCGTCGAAGTCGAGCTCGGCGCGCCCGGAGACCTGCCACAGGCCGGTGATTCCGGGCAGCACGTGATAGCGCTTCTTGTGCCAGTCCTCGAGCTGCTCGAAGTCGCGCATCGTCAGCGGGCGCGGGCCGACCAGCGACATCTCGCCCCGGATCACGTTGGCGAGCTGCGGGAGCTCGTCCAGCGAGAAGCGCCGCAGGAACCGCCCGACCCGAGTCAATCGCGGGTCGTCGCGGATCTTGAACAGCCCGCCCGACTGCTCGTTGAACGGCTCGAGGTCGGCCTGGATCTGGTCGGCGTGCTCCCGCATCGTGCGGAACTTGAAGCAGTAGAACGGCTTGCCCGCCATGCCCGGGCGCATCGAGCGATAGATCACCGGACCGCGGGAGCTGAGCTTGATCGCGGCCGAGATAGCCAGCAGCATCGGGGTGAGGATCACCAGCCCGATCGTCGAGAGGACCAGGTCGAAGCTCCGCTTGACCGCGTAGTCGACCCCCTCGAATACCGGGGGGCGCAGGGTGAACAGCGGCACGCTCTGGCCGGGGATGAATTCGGCCCGGTTGATCAGGATCTCCATCGTCGAGGGCGCGACGTGGACGGTGACCCCGCGCTGATGGCACAGGTCGACCAGGTCGACGGCCTTCTCCTGGGGGAAGTCCGGATCGGCGATGATCACCTCCTGGACGCGCTCGCGGGCCAGGATCTGGTTGAGCTGGTCCAGCCGGCCGACCGAGCGCAGGCCGTTCTGCGGCCGCGGCGTCAGCGAGATGTAGC
>JALYXK010000185.1 GCA_030947145.1 Actinomycetota bacterium | reverse complement strand
CGGGACCGTGACGAAAACCCTGAAGAAGGGCGACGAGGTGGCGATCACCGGATTCGGGAAGTGGTCAGTGAGCAAGCGCCCCGCCCGTACCGGTCGCAACCCGCAGACGGGCGAGGCCGTGAAGATCAAGGCCTCGAAGGCCCCGAAGTTCTCCGCGGGCGCGACGCTCAAGGGCGCGCTCAACCCGACCCGCAAGTAGCCGGACGGCCTGCCGCGGGCGGCACCGCGGGCACGACGCTCGGCGGTGCTGCGCCGCGCGGGCTACCGGCGAAGCAGGATCGAGGCGTGTACCTCGCCGTCGCCATCGGCGATCCAGCGCCGATCGCCATGGCCCAGGATCAGCTTCTCACCGGGGTGAGCGGGAGCCCGGTACTCCATCTCGGCGTCGAGTCCGTCGAGCGCCTCCGCGCCGCCCGGCTCGCCGAGCAGCTCCTCCTCGATCGCCTGCCAATAGGCGGCATTGTTGATGTGCCCGGCGAGGTCGCACTCGCTCGCGCGGAAGCGGAAGCGAGCCAGCTCGGTGGCCGAGTCGGGACTCGGATGGCGCAGCCGCGCGGTGATGCGCCGTCCGGGCATGGCATCGCCGAAGATCGCCAGCTCCGCTTCGCTGAACGGGATCGGCCGCCAGCTGGCCGGGTCGAGATGCACCCACAGCGACACCGCCTCGACGTCGATCTCGCCGCCATCGACCGCCGCACGGGCGATCGTGGTGCGGCGCTCTCCCCACATCCGCCCGAGCCCGCTGCAGAACGTCCGTACCTCGAAATGCTCGGCGAAGCGCGGAAATCGTCCGATCCGCAGCCGCGTCCGACGGACCACCCAGGCCGCGCTCTGAGCCAGCCCGGCTTCCTCCACGTCGAAGTAGGCGATCTCCTGCAGCCAGCGGGCTAGGCCGTCGAGCCGGATCCGCCCGGACGGCGCGCAGTCCGCGAGTCCCGGGCGCATCGGCTGGGCGTAGACGCGGCCCTGCTCCGGCGGCCTCACCAGCTCGGTCATCTGCTCGCAGTGGGCGATGGCGGGCTCCCTACACGAGCGGGCGGGTGAAGTGCAGGGCCGTGATCGCCATCCGCTCGCGGAAGTAGAACCGGTGCGCGTCCGCCCGGTGGACACCCGAATCGAGGTCGAGCACGGCGCAGCCGGCCGCGCGCGCTCGCTGGACCAGCTCGGTCAGCAGCGCCGAGCCGACCCCGGCGCTGCGCGCGGCCGCCGCCGTGACGAGATCGTCCACGTAGAGCTTGCGCAGCGTGGCGGTCGTGGCCATCACCCGCCACCCGGCCACCCCGAGGCAACGCCCGGTGTCGTCGTAGGCCGCGGTGAACCGCAGACCCTGGGGGTGGCCCTCTGCGTAGACAGCCTCGAGCGCCTCCGCCGTCAGCTCGGTCCGCAGCTCGGCCAGCACCGGGAAGGCGTCGCCGGCGAGCCGGATGTCACCGGGGTCGAGATCGACGAACCGCACGGCCGGACTGTAGAGGGCAGCGGGGGCTCGCGTACCGATGGCCGAGCCGCGGGTGCCAGTCGCGGCCTCTACACCGGGGTCGCTTCCCGAGGGGCAAACCGGTCAGGGCAGGCTCCTCGCGCAAGCGCTCCGCGGCCGCGCGAGCGGTGCCGTGGGCCCACCCTGTAGTGGTGATCGCGCCCAGCCCGAGCGCTAGCACCGTCACCCCGACGATGAACCACCAGGCCGGGTCGACGCCGTAGCGAAGCCCCGGCCCAGCGAACTCGTCACGCCGACGGCGGCGACGGCCCCGACGATCGCCACGCCGAGGGTCACGCCGACGTGGCGGCTGGTGGAGGCGATCGCGGCGGCCACCCCGGCCTGCGCCGGTGGCATTCCCGATACGGCCGTGTTGGTGATCGGGGGATTGATCAGCCCGATCCCGAGCCCAAACAGGAGATAGGCCACCAGCAGGTACGCGGGCGAGGTAGCCGGGCCGATCCGGGTCAGCATCAGGGCGCTGACGGCGCCGATCCCGCTCCCGAGCAGCAGCGAAGGACGCGCGCCGCGGCTCCCGATCAGGCGACCCGAGAGGGGCGCGAAGACAATCGTCATCGCGGCCATCGGCAGCAGGTACAGCCCGGCGTGGAAGGGGGAGAGCCCCCGGACGTTCTGAAGGTAGAGGGTGTTCAAGAACAGGAATCCTCCGAACGCCGCGAACATGCACACCCCCGATTGCTGGGGGCCAGTGCGCAAAGCAACGACCCGAGCAAGAACACCGCCAGTCCGATCTGGAAGACGCGCTTACGCCCGACCCGGTCGGCGGTCGACCCCGACAGCATCAGCAGGCTGGCGATCACCAGCGTGTAGGCGTCGATCGTCCACTGGAGGCCGGCCAGCGAGGAGTGGAACGAGCGATGGATCGAGGGCAAGGCGACGTTGACGATCGTCGAATCGAGCCCGACGATCAGCAGGCTCATCGAGCAGATCCCCAAGCACCAGCAGTCGCTGGCGGCGGGCGGTTCGCTCGCTCGTGGACTTGGCGGCGCTCACCGGATCGATGCTACCCGGGAGTGGATAAGGATATTCCAGATCCGACTTGAGCGCTTACCTTCCGGCCGACCCGGTACCCTCCGCGGAAGACACCGGTCCGGTATCTCCCTTGGCCAACGATCACACCGCCCAAGATGAGGGGCAATCCGCGATCCCGCAGGCGGCGACGCTAGAGCTGCGCGGCGTCACCAAGCGCTATTCGGGGCAGCGCGAGCCTGCCATCTCAGATCTCAGCCTGAGCGTCGGGGCGGGCGAAGTCTGCGTGCTCGTGGGCCCGTCCGGATCGGGCAAGACCACCGCGATGCGACTGATCAATCGGATGATCCCGCTGAGCGAAGGGGACATCCTGCTCGGCGGCCGCAGCGTGCTCCGGCGCGAGCCGAACGAGCTGCGCCGGGAGATCGGCTACGTGATCCAGCAGATCGGCCTGTTCCCGCACCAGACGGTGGCCGACAACATCGCCACGGTGCCGCGCCTGCTCGGCTGGGACAAGCACCGGACCCAGGAGAGGGTGCACGAATTGCTCGAGCTGATCGGCATGGACCCGGACGACATCGGGCCGCGGTATCCGGCTCAGCTCTCGGGCGGGCAGCGCCAGCGGGTCGGCGTTGCTCGCGCGCTCGCGGCCGATCCCCCGCTGATGCTGATGGACGAGCCATTCGGCGCGATCGACCCGATCAACCGCTCGAGGTTGCAGGACGAGTTCCTGGCCCTCCAGGAGCGCGTGCGCAAGACGATCGTGTTCGTCACCCACGACATCGACGA
>JALYXK010000116.1 GCA_030947145.1 Actinomycetota bacterium | reverse complement strand
CGCTGGTGTGGTCGACCAGCGTCGCCTTGCGCACGACCAGCACCAGCTCGTCGTAGGTGGGCACGCCGACCTGCTCCATCCGGATCACGTTGGGGCGCCGGCCGAGCTGGGTCAGCTGGAGCGCCTCGTAGTTCCAGTAGCCGCCCAGGGTCGCGTCGACCTTGCCCGAGATCATCGCCGGAACCAGGTTGAAGCCGACGTTGGTCTCCTTCACCGAACCGGTGGAGACTCCGGCCTGCTGGAGAATCGTGTCCAGGTAGGCGTGCTGGTACGGGATGCCGGCGTCGCCGACGCGCTTGCCCCGCAGCTGCGCCGGCGTCGTGATGTGCTTGGAGCCCAGTGAGATGATCGAGGTCAGCGGCTTCTGCACCAGCGCGGCGACCGAGACCAGGGCCAGTCCCCGGTCGCGGGCGAGCATCACCTCGGGCTCATAGGAGATCGCGGCGTCGATCTTTCCCGCCTCGAGCAGCTTCAGCGGCGCCGACGGATCGGACGGAGTCTGCACGTGGACGTCGAGTCCCGCCTTGGCAAAAGCGCCAGTAGCTAGAGCTTGGTAGAGGCCGACGTGATCGGCGTTGGGGAAGTAGTCGAGCATCAGCGTGAACGGCTGAGCGCTCCCCGCCGGTGCGCTCAGCGTGTCGTGTTTCTCACCGCAGGCGGCCAGCAGCAGCCCCACGGCAGCGGTGGCGATCAGCATCACGGCCCGTTTCATTGATATGTATCTCCTGTCGGTTGAGGGGCCCACTGGAGCGCGAGCCGAGGTTGGTAGGCCCACGGCAGCGCGATCCGCTCGGCCAGTGATAGCAACGAGAAAAGCCCGATCGCGAAGGCGCACAGAATCACCACGGCGGCGAACGCCCGCGCCGTCAGCAGCTGGCCGGGCGAGATCAGCAGCAGGTAGCCCAGCCCCGAATTCGACCCCGCCTGCTCCGCGAACACGGCGCCGATCACCGCGACGGCGACGGCGATCTTCGCGCCGGTGAACACTCCCGGCAGCGCGGCCGGAAGCTCGACGTGCTTGAACGTCTTGCCGCGGGAGGCGTCGAACGTCCGCATCAGCTTCAGCAGATCTGGATCGACCGCGGCCAGACCGGCCAGCGTGGTGACCACCACCGAGAAGAACGAGACGAGCGCGATCACGAATAGCTTGGGCAGGATCCCGAAGCCCAGCCAGTCGACGAGCAAGGGCGCGACGAGCACAACCGGCACGGCCTGGGAGGCGACCAGCAGCGGATACAGCACCTGACGCAGCGTTCCCGAGAAGTGGATCGCGATGGCCAGGAGCAGGCCGCTCAGCGCGGCGACCAGCGAGCCCAGCAGCACCTCCTTGGCCGTCACCAGGAAGTTGCTCCACAACAGCGAGCGATCGGTGTAGAGCGAGGAGGCCACCGCATGCGGCGCGGGCAGGATCAGGCTGTCGACCCCGCCCAGGTCGACGTACAGTTCCCAGATCCCGATCAGGGCCGCGACCAGCAGCAGCGCCGGCACGCCGTGGAGCAGGCGTCTCAAGGCTTCACCCCGAGCGCCTCCAGCGCGCGTGCGCGCAACGCCACGACCTCCGGGTCGGTTCTCCGCCGGGGCCGCGGCGTGGCGATCTCGATCTCCGCCACCACGCATCCCGGCCGAGCCGACATCACCACCACTCGGTCGGCGAGGACCACCGCCTCCTCCACGTCGTGGGTGACCAGCACCACCGTCCGCGATTCCTCCGCGAGCACGTGCGCGAGCCAGCCCTGCATCTCCGCTCGGGTGATCGCGTCGAGCGAGGCGAACGGCTCGTCCAGCGCCAGCACCGGCTTGCCGGCCAGCAGCGAGCGCAGGAACGACACCCGCTGCCGCATTCCGCCGGAGAGCTCGGGCGGGCGGGCGCGCTCGAAGCCGGCCAACCCGAACCGCTGGAGCCAGGGCGCGACGATCTCCCGCGCCTCCGCGCGACTCACGCCGCGCGCACGCAGGGCCAGAGCGGCGTTGTCGATGGCACTCAGCCAGGGCAGCAGCAGGTCGCGCTGGGGCATGAGCGCGGCGGGCGCCGCCTCCACGGTCCCCCGGTTGGGCGCCTGCAGGCCGCAGATGAGCTCGAGCAGCGTCGTCTTGCCGCACCCGCTCGGGCCGACCACGGCGACGATCTCCCCGGCGCGGGCGCGCAACGACATCCCGTCCAGGGCCGCCACCTCCCCCCGCTTGGTCGCGAACGAATGGCATACCGAAGCGACCCGGACGAGGTCCGCGCCGTGAACGTCGAGAGGCTCCTGGGGGGGAGCCTCGACCATTGCTCTTGTTGCTCCCTTCGCGGGCATTACCCCACAGGTTCGAAGGGTCAGCGCCGGGTGGGTCCTAGGACGCTATCTCAGCCGGCTTGCCCGCCAGCCCCCCTGTGTTTTCAACGACTGGCGGACATCGTAGCGCGCGGGAACCGCCGCTCGCTCCTGGACTCAGGCCACGATCGGGCGGGTCAGGGCCTTGACGAACTCCTCGAGCTGATCGGTCCGCCAGCACTCGAAGGCGATGCAGTACTTCTCGTAGGCGGAGATCACGCTGTCGCCATAGTTCCAGTACAGGCGCGGTTCCGGATTGAGCCAGAACGTGCGTCCGGCCCGCGCGGTGATCGCCGCGAACACATCCTCGCGGGGCGGGCGCCCGTTGGTGCGGGCGTCGCCGAGCACGATCACCGTGGCCCGCGGATGCAGCTCGTCGGCGATCAGGGCGAGGAACTCGGTCCAGACCCGGCCGTAGTCGGTGTACCCGGAGATATCGGCGACTCCGGCGTCGCGGGAGACGGCCTCGGAGGCGGCGCGGAAGTCGCGCTCGCGTTCAAAGACCTCGGTCACCTCGGAGATCCGCTCGATGAACACGAACGAGCGCAGCTTCCGAAACGCGTCGTGCAGAGCGTGGAGAACGGACAGGAAGAACGTGCTGGCGCTGGTTACGCTGGTCGAGACGTCGCAGAGCACGAAGATCTCGGGGCGGCGGGGACGGCGCGGGCGGTATTTGAGCTCGACCGGAACCCCGCCGGTCTGCAGCGAGGCTCGCATAGTCCGGCGCACATCGACGTGAGCGTGGCGCTTTCGTCCCTTGAGCTCGTGGCCCTGGGTGGCCAGGCGGCGCTTCAACTGCGCCACGACGCGGTGCACGGAGGCGAGGTCCTGGATCGGCCCGGTGGGCAGCGCGCGGTCGAGCTCGCTCAGCGGTCGCTTGGGCGGCAGGCTGGCCGTGCGCTCGATCAGGTTGCGCTCCAGCTCGCGCCGCAGCTGCTGCTCGAAGCGCCGCAGCTGATCCCGGGGGACGCCCTCGCGGCGTGGATCGTCCTGCGGCAGGTCGGGCTGCGGCTCGCTGCGCAGACCGAGCGCCCGGCGGATCCGCTGGACGTCGACCCCCAGTACGCCCGAGCCCTCGCCCCGCCCGAACGCGGCGATGGCCAGCCGGGCGAGATCGCGCATCGCCGCCTCGGAGCCGTCCCGCAGGGCGGCGGCGATCTGCTGGCGCAGGGCCTCGAGGTCGATCGCGTCGGAGGAGAGCTCGCCGTGGCCCTCGGAGACCTCGAGTCGTGAGGCCTGTGCCTCGGCGGCGCGGAAGAAGAAGCGATCGAATACCAGGTCGAACACCCGGCGGTCCTCCGGCGACTTGGCCAGCGTCGCCGCCAGCGTCTCGCGGAAGTCGGTCGGCTCGATCCAGGGGATCAGAGTGAGCGCCTCGAACGCGTCGAGCATCTCCGAGGTGCCGACGGCCACTCCCTCCTCGCGCAGATCCTCGGCAAAGGCCAGCAGCTGCCCGTCGAACGCGCCGGGCTCCTTCTCCGGAATACCGCCGTAGGTCGCCTTCGAGGCGGGCATCGACGGCCGGCTCAGACCGCCCGGCGAGCCTCGATGCTCGCCGTCTCGAGCTTGACGCCGACCCGCGCGGCGACGGTGTCAAGATCGGTGCGGTGCTTGACGATCACGCTCATCGTCTGGCGGAAGGTGTCGGCGTCGATGTCGTCGGCGCCGAGCAGCAGCAGCGCCCGGGCCCAGTCGATCGACTCGGCGATGCTCGGCGGCTTCTTCAGATCGAGCTCGCGCACCTCCTGGACGATCTCCACCAGCTTGCGCGCCACCGTGTCCTTGAGCTCGGGCGAGTGCAGGCGGACGATCTCCAGCTCGTGCTCGAGGTCTGGGTAGTCCAGCCACAGGTACAGGCAACGCCGCTTCAGGGCCTCGGTGAGCTCGCGGGTGTTGTTCGAGGTCAGCAGCACGACCGGATGGGTCGTGGCCTCGATCCGGCCGAGCTCGGGGATCGAGATCTGAAAGTCGGAGAGCAGCTCGAGCAGCATCGCCTCGAACTCCTGGTCGGTCTTGTCGATCTCGTCGATCAGCAGGACGACCGGCTCGGGCGAGGCGATTGCTTCCATCAGCGGCCGGCTGAGCAGGAACTCCTCGCCGAAGATGTCCTCCTGCACGTCGTCCCATCCGGTCCCGCCGGGACCACCGGCGTCGCCGGCGGTGCCCGCCTGGATCCGCAGCAGCTGCTTGCGGTAGTTCCACTCGTACATCGCCTTGGCCTCGTCGAGGCCCTCGTAGCACTGAAGCCTGACCAGCTTCCGCTTCAGGAACCGCGCGAGGGCCTTGGCGAGCTCGGTCTTGCCGACGCCCGCCGGCCCCTCGACCAGCACCGGCTTGCCCAGCTTGGTGGCCAGAAAGGAGACCAGAGCGGCCGATTCACTCGGCAGATAGCCGGCCTCCCGGAGCCCGGAGGCGACCTCGGAAATGGATGCGGGGTGCTCGGCCACCCATCAAATATAGGGTTCGGGGGTCGTGCTCCTCGTTCTCGCCGCCCAGTCCTCCCACCTGGCCCTGTTCACCTCGGTGATGGCGCTGGGCCTGATCATCGGGATCTTCGGTCACATCATGCACTCCCGGCCGATGATCCTCACGGGGATCTTGATCATCGGGATCGTCGGGGCGTACTTCTCCTTCGTGCTCCAGCCGTCGACCGGCTAGGGCGATCAGGGGTCGTTGTCCGGATCGAGCTTGATCGTCAGCTGGTCGTCGGGCTGGCGCCGGCGTCGGCGCCCGGGCGGCGGGCTGGGGGACGGGGGCTCGTCGGGGATCCCCGGGCTCTCCTCTGCGTAGTCGTCGGCGTAGCTCCAGCCCGTGGTCGGCTCGCGGGCGGTGTCGGGGTTCTCGCTCCAGCCTTCGGGGCGCGCCGTCAACCAGCCGGTGCGCCGGTCGCTCGCGGACCCGGCGTCGGGCGGTTTCGCGGACGCATGCTCGGGAGGCTTGGCCGGTGCCGGCTCCCGAGGCTCGGCCGGTATCGGCTCGGGATGCCGTGCGGCGGCCCTCGCGACCGCGCCGGCGCGCCGGTCGGCGT
>JALYXK010000072.1 GCA_030947145.1 Actinomycetota bacterium | reverse complement strand
CTGACCGAACTGCTCGTGCCGGCCGACGCCGAGACCCAGGGCCCGCACAACCTCGCGGTCGCGGTCACCTGGGCGGCGCGCGGGGATGAAGGCTATCGCAGCGTGACCGTGCGCCCCGCGAACCTGTTCGGCGTGCGGCTCACGGCGCGGATCGGAAGCTGCGGGCCGAAGCTCGCGGCGATGATCGTCTTCGATTGACCCACCCGCCGCTCCGCTACGCCCGGGGAAACTGCATCCCGGGTTGCGAGGGTTGCAATCCGCACCGCCGTGACCGATAAATCCCTGCGGATGCGAGGAATCCGAACCAACGCCGCTGCCGTGATGCTCGGCGTCAGTCCGAACACGCTGCGCAGCTGGGAGCGTCGCTACAGCTTCCCGCGGCCCCTGCGGTCTCCGGGCGGACACCGGCTGTACGAATTGTCCGAGATCGAGTCGCTGCGCTTCACGCTGGCCGAGACCCACAACGTCTCTTCGGCGATCTCCCTGGCCCGAGAGCGCGGCGAGGGCCCATCGTCCTCAGCTCGTCTGGGCAGCGCCTACACGGCCTTCGACGAGGACAAGGCGAATCGGCTGCTTGAGGAGAGTCTGGCCCTGCGCTCAATGGAGCGTACGATCGAGGAGGTCCTGCTCGAGGCCGTCGCGGCCCAGCGCGAGGGCGATGTCCGCACCGCCGAGTACGAGTTCGCCTGGCGTCACGCGATGGGCTGGCAGTCGGCCTGCAAGCGCCTGTCCCCTCCCGCCTTCCGGCCCGACGGCGTGCTGATCTTCGATGCCTCGGTGCCGTGCGAGATGGACGCCCTCCACGCCCAGGCGCTCGAGGTGATACTGCGGCGCGCGGGACTGCGGACCCTGACCCTGACGCCGGCGGTCGAGCTCGGCCGGCTGGGTCGAGCGTTGCGGGCTCTGAACCCGAGCGCCGTCGTGCTCACCGGACGCCGGGTCACGCTGGATGTGATCGGCCGGCTCGTTTACGCCGTGCGCGGCGTGATCCCCGACGTCGTGGTGTTCGACTTTCGGGGGGCGATCCCCAATACGGGCGCGAGCACGGTGACCAGGCTGGGCGAGAGCCCAGTCGCCGCGAGCGCCCTGTTGCTGGCCGAGCTCGCGCCGGCGGTGGAGCGCTCGAGTCTGGCCGACGCGCTCGACGGCTGACTTCGCGCCCGCGGGACGGGTCGCCGCTGGGCGCCACCTAGAATCCGGCGCCCGATGGCCTTCCCCCACCGCATAGTCGAGGCGCCACCATCCTTCCCGGCGCTCGAGGAGCAGGTGCTCGCGCGCTGGCGCGAGCGCGACGTGTTCGCGGAGTCGGTCCGCCGCCGCGAGGGCGCTCCCGCCTGGGGCTTCTACGAGGGCCCGCCGACGGCCAACGGCCCCCCGGGCTCCCACCACGTGCTGGCCCGCGCCTTCAAGGACATCTTCCCCCGCTACCGGACGATGCGCGGGTTCTATGTCGAGCGCAAGGGCGGCTGGGACTGTCATGGGCTGCCGGTCGAGCTGGCCGTCGAGGCGGAATTGGGAATGACCTCGAAGGAGGACATCGAGCGTTTCGGGATCGCCGAGTTCAACGAGCGTTGCCGGGAGAAGGTGCTCAGCCACGTCGAGGACTGGAACCGGCTGACCGAGCGGATCGGGTTCTGGATCGATCTCGACAACGCCTATAAGACCCTCGACCCCGGCTACATCGAGTCGGTCTGGTGGGCGCTGCGCACGATCCACGAGAAGGGGCTGCTCTACGAGAAGCTCAAGGTGGTGCCCTACTGCCCGCGCTGCGGGACCGCCCTCTCCAGCCACGAGCTCGGGCAGCCGGACGTCTATCAGGACGTGATCGATCCGTCGGTCTACGTCCGCCTCCCGGTCACCGAGGGCAATGACGTACTGCAGGCGGGAGACGAGCTGCTGGTCTGGACGACCACGCCGTGGACGCTGGTCTCCAACGCCGCGGTGGCGGTCGCCCCGGAGCTCCTCTACGCGCGCGTGCGCACCGCAGACGGCCGGGTGCAGATCGTGGCCGCGGCGCTGCGCGAGCGGGTCCTCGGCGCCGAGGCCGAGGTCCTGTCGACCTTTCCCGGCCGCGCGCTCGAGGGCGTCCGCTACGAACCACCGTTCGCCTACATCCCGTCAGCCGATTACGGCGCGCCCGGACATAGCGTGCTGCTCGCCGACTTCGTCACCGCGGACGACGGCACCGGCCTGGTTCACACGGCGATCGCCTTCGGCGAGGAGGACTTCCGGCTCGGGGAGCAGTACGGCCTGCGGGTCATCAACCCCGTGCGTCCGGACGGCACCTACGACGAGCGGATCGGCTCATACGCTGGCCGCTGGGTCAAGGACGCCGACCACGATCTGATCGAAGACCTGCGCGCGCGGGGGCGGGTGCTGCGGGCCGAGCCCTACGAGCACTCCTACCCGCATTGCTGGCGCTGCGGCACGCCGCTGCTGTACTACGCCAAGCCGTCGTGGTACATCGCCACCAGCCAGATCAAGGACCGGTTGCTGGCCGCCAACGAGACGGTCAACTGGCACCCCGAGCATGTCAAGCACGGGCGCTTCGGCAAGTGGCTGGAGGGCAACGTCGACTGGGCGCTCTCCCGCGAGCGCTACTGGGGCACGCCGCTGCCGGTGTGGCGCTGCGAGGACGAGCACGTGCACGTGATCGGCTCCTTCGACGAGCTCGCCGAGCTCTCCGGCGTGCGGCTGACCGACCCGCACCGGCCCTTCGTCGATGACGTCTCGTTTCCCTGCCCGGACTGTGGCGAGCCGATGCAGCGCGTGCCCGAGGTGATCGACGTCTGGTTCGACTCGGGCTCGATGCCGTTCGCGCAGTATCACTCCCCGCACGCGGCCACCGAGCACTTCGAGGCCCGCTTCCCGGCCGATTTCGTCTGCGAGGCGCTCGATCAGACCCGGGGATGGTTCTACTCGCTGCTGGCCGTCTCGACGCTGCTGTTCGATCGCTCCTCCTACCGCAACGTGGTCTGCCTCGGCCTGATCCTCGACGAGGACGGGCGCAAGATGTCGAAGTCGCTCGGCAACGTCGTAGCGCCCTGGGAGGTGATCGACAAGTTCGGCGCCGACGCGTTCCGCTGGTACTTCTTCACCTCCAAGTCCCCGTGGGACGGCTACCGCTTCTCCCTGGAGACGATCGGGGAGTCGATCCGCCAGTTCCTGCTCCCCCTGTGGCACATCTACAGCTTCTACGTCCGCTATGCCAACGCCAATGAAATTGGCGCGTTCGGCGCTAGCGAGATCTTCCGAGGGGAGATCTCGGAGGTCTCCGATCTTGACCGCTGGGCGCTGTCCCGGCTGCAGGCCACCGTGACGATCGTGCGCGAACGGATGGACGACTTCGACGCCACCGGGGGCGGCCGGGCGATCGCCGCGTTCGTCGACGAGCTCTCCAACTGGTACGTCCGGCGCTCGCGCCGGCGCTTCTGGGAGGGCGACCCGGCGGCCTTCGTCACCCTGCGCGAGTGCCTGCTGGCCGTCTGCAAGCTGCTCGCGCCCTTCTGCCCGTTCCTCTCCGACGAGATCTACGACAACCTCGACGGAACCGAGCCGAGCGTGCACCTCTGCGACTTCCCTGGGGCGGGCGGGGAGGGACTCCGCGCCCGCGACCAGGCGCTCGAGGTCTCGATGGCCGTGGCCCGAGAGACGGTCCGGCTCGGCCTGGCCGCGCGCGGGCAGGCCAAGCTGAAGGTCCGCCAGCCGCTGAGGGCGGCCGTGGTGGTGGCCACCGGAGCCGAGCGCCAGGCGATCGAGCGGTTGCAGACTTTCGTCCGAGAGGAGCTCAACGTCCACACGCTGCGGTTCGTCTCCGACGCCGACGAACTCGGGCAGGTCGAGATCAAGCCGAACTACCGGACGCTGGGCCCCCGCTTCGGCAAGCAGATGCCGCTGGTGGCGGCGGCCGTCGCCGGACTCGACGCCTCCCGGTCCGCCGCCGCGCTGCGCACCGACTCGAGCGTGGCCATCTCGGTCGCGGGCCACGACCACCAGCTCACCGCCGATGATCTGCTCGTCTCGATGAAGCCGCTCGAGGCCTATCAGGTCGAGCGCGAGGGCTCCCACGCTGTCGCTCTCGAGCTGGAGATCGACGACGAGCTCCGGGTGGAGGGCTGGGCCCGCGAGATCGTCCACGCGATCCAGGCCGCGCGCCGATCGGCCGGCCTCGATGTCACCGACCGGATCGCCCTCACCCTCGACGGCGACCCCGGGCTGCTCGTCGCCGCGCAGGCGCACCAGGACTACGTGGCCGGCGAGACGCTGGCGCTCCAGATCAGTTACGAGTCGCAGCCGGATGGCTCGCGCGCCGTCCGATCAGGCGAGGCAGGAAGCCGAGCGGGCGGCAGGCGCGAGGGGGCTGCTCCCGTGCTGATCGACGAGCGCGAGCTGAAGATCGGCGTCGCGCTGGCAGCTGGCTGAACCAAAAAAGGCGGCTCCCGTAACGCGGGAGCCGCCCGATGAAGTTAGGCCAGCGCGGGCTCGAGTTCGGCCTCGAGCTTCTTCTTGGGATAGGCGCCGATCACCGTCTTGACCTGCTGGCCGTGGCGGAAGAGCATCAGCGTGGGGATCGACATCACGTTGAACGTGATCGCGGTCTGCTGGTTCTCGTCGATGTTGAGCTTGACCACCTTCAGGTCTTCTCCGCGCTCCTTGGCGATCTCCTCAACCACCGGCGCCACCATCCGACACGGTCCGCACCAAGGCGCCCAGAAGTCCACCAGAACGGGAACCTCGGACTCGATGACCTCGGCCTGAAAGTTGTTGTCGGTGACTTCTGTAACGGTGCCTGCCATTAGGGGCTCCTTGACCTTCGTCGGTTTCGGCCTACTTACTTCATAAAGTATAGCGAGTCTGCTCAGACTAGCCTACGCGCAGTGGCGGATCCCACCAATAGCGAAATCGCCCTGGCGCTGGACGAGCTGGGCGACCTGTACGAGCTCGACGGCGCCATCATCCACCGAGTCGTCGCCTACCGCAACGCGGCCAAGGCGGCGCGCGAGGCCTCGGTCTCGCTGGTCGCACTCGCGCGCCAGGGCCGAGCTACCGAGCTCCCGGGGATCGGGGCGATCATCCAGGAGAAGGTACTGGCGCTGGCCGACACCGGCGAGATTCCGGCGGCCGTCAAGCTCCAGGCGAAGTTCCCACCCGGGCTGGTGGCGATCACCCGCCTGCCAGGGCTCGGCCCCAAGCGTGCCCGCCGGCTCTACGACGAGCTCGGCATCGACTCGCCCGAGGCGCTGCGGGCGGCCGCCGACCAGCATCGGATCCGCACCCTGAAGGGCTTCGGGCCGAAGGCCGAGGAGGCGCTGCTGGCCGCACTCGACGCCCACGAGGCGGATGGGCCGGGCCGGCGCACGGTGCTCGATCGCGCCCTGACCATCGGCGAGGAGCTGGTCGCGGCCCTGCGCGAGCACCCTGCCGCCCAGCGCGTGGAGCTCGCGGGGTCCGCCCGCCGGATGACCGACAGCGTCAAAGACCTCGACGTGATCGCCACGGCCAGCGATCCGCTCGAGCTGGCCCGGGCGGCGGCGGGGCTGAACCTGATCGAGACCGCCGGCCCGCCGGCCAGCGCCGGCGTGCGGATGCGAACCCACACCGGCCTGCAGGTCGACCTGCGGATCGTCGCCCCCGATCAGTTCGGCAATCTGCTTCAGCACTTCACCGGCTCCAAGCAGCACAACGAGGCGCTGCGCTCGGCGGCAGTCCGCAAGGGGCTGCACGTCTCCGAATACGGCGTGCTCGACGACGCCAGCGGCGAGACCCACCGCTGCGCCACCGAGCAGGAGGTCTACGGGCTGCTCGGCCTCCGGTACATCGAGCCGGAGCTGCGGGAGAACCGGGGCGAGCTTGAGGCGGCGGCGACCGGCGCCCTGCCGGACCTGATCAGGCGCGAGGATCTGCGCGGCGACCTGCACTCGCACACCACCGCCTCCGATGGGACGGCGTCGATCGAGCAGATGGCCAGCGCCGCCCGTGAGGCCGGCTACGAGTACCTGGCCATCACCGACCACTCCTCCAGCATGGGCTTCGGCGCCGACGTCTCCCCCGACGAGCTGCGGGCGCAGATCGAGCGGATCCGCGGGATGCAGGTGGAGGGAATCGAGCTGCTGATCGGCAGCGAGGTCAACATCCTTCCCGACGGCTCGCTCGACTACCCCGACGAGTTGCTGGCCCAGCTCGACTGGGTGATCGCCTCGGTGCACTCCTCGTTCCGGATGGGCCGCGGCGCGATGACCGCGCGCATCCTCGGCGCGATCGAGCATCCGCTGGTCGATGCGATCGGTCATTTGTCGGGCCGCAAGATTGAGACCCGGCCCCCCTATGAGTTCGACCTCGAGGCGGTGCTCGACCGCGCCGTGCGGACCGGGACGATGCTCGAGATCAACGCCAGCCCCAACCGGCGCGACCTGAACGAGGTTCACGCCCGGGCCGCGGCCGCCGCCGGTGTACCGATCGTGATCAACTGCGACGCGCACCGCGTCGGCGGCTTCGAGGTCGCGCGCTACGGAATCGCCACGGCGCGCCGGGCCTGGCTGACCGCGGCCGATGTGGCCAACACGAAGCCGTGGTCCGAGCTCTCGGCGATGCGGGGGCGCAGCCGCTCGGCGGCCTGAGCCCGGCTCGACGTACCGCCGCAACCCGCCGCGCAGGCCACGACCCAGGCGATGCCGGCCACGCCCGCGCCACGGCGCAACCGGCGCGAGAGCCCGCGCCCGCCGAACTGGATCCCGGCAAACCAGATCAGGCCGGCGAGGCACAGCAGCAGCGCGACGAAGAAGTTCAGACGCAGGCCGAGGATGTGCTCGGAGTAATCGATGCGGAGCGTCTCCTCGAACATCCGGAATCCCGAGTAGCCGGCCACGTAGAGCGCGAACAGCCCCGGCGCCTTGATTTTTCGGCTCCTCCCAAGCCAGACCAGGACCGCGGCCAGAACAAGATTGAAAATCATCTCGTAGAGGAACGTGGGCTGGAAGGTGGCGAAGCGCTCGTAGCCGGGCGGGCGGTGGCCGAGATCGATCTTCAGGCCCCAGGGCAGCGTGGTCGGGCCGCCGAACAACTCCTGGTTGAAGTAGTTGCCGATCCGCCCGATGGCCTGCGCGACCAGCAGCCCCGGGGCCGCGGCGTCCATGAAGCGCCGGACGTCGGCCCGCGACAGGCGGCGATGGAGCACCCACAGGCCGCCCGCCACCCCCGCCGCGATCCCGCCCCAGATTCCCAGTCCGCCCTGCCATACCGCGAACACCCCCCACCAGTGGTGCGGAACCTGGCTCGGGGTGGTGATGATGAAGTAGATGCGACCGCCGATCAGCCCGGCCGGGAACCCCCACAGCGCGACCTCGCCGACCAGGTCCGGGTTTCCGCCGGCGCGCGCCCAGCGGACGCGGGCGATCAGCACCGCCGCCAGCACGGCGAACACGTAGGCGATCCCGTAGGCGTGGAAGAACAGGGGGCCGAGGTGAACGCCGTTGCTCGACGGACTGGGAATGAAAGCGCTCGGGCTCATGCCGCCCTCAATCCTGGCACCAGAACCGGAAGCACGCGCTCGGCCAGCGTGCGATCGACCGCCGCCGGGCGGAACGGCGCCAGCAGCTCGCGGGCGCGCTCGGCGTAGCCCGGGAGCGGATCGTCGAGCGCGGTCCGCAGCGCCCGGCCGATGTCCTCGTCCACCAGTCGCGGATCGAGCTCACGCGCGAGATCGAGCGCGGGATACGGGCCGGGGGCCGGCGTGGTGACCAGCAGGCAGCCGTCGGCCAGCGCCTCCAGCGGAGCAATTCCGTAGTCCTCGCGCGTCGGCGCCGCGACGAACACGCGCGCCCGCCGCAACAGCGCCCGATATTCCGCCGGGTCCAGACGCCCCGCCATCTGCACCCCGTCGGCCGATTCGCCGCGGTCGGTTCCCGCCACCACGAGCTGCTCCTCGCTCCGGCGCACCCGCGACCACGCCGACAAAATGAAGTCCAGTCGCTTCTTCGCCGGGTTGCCGGCGTAGGTCAGAACGGTCACGTCGCGGGCCGGCAGCGGAGCCAGCGTCCCCGCCGAGCGCTCCACCGGCGAGGGCACGACGACGGCGTCGGGGCGCGTGCCCCGCAGCGGCTCCAGCGAGCGCGGGCTCATGGTCAGGACCAGCGGGGCCTGGGCGAGCCGCCGGCGCTCGACGATCCGTTGCCACACCCCATGGCGGCCGGGACGATTCTCGGCGGCGATCGTGTCGAGCCAGATCGCCCCCGGGGCCGGCCACAGCAGCGTGGCGGTGATCGAGCAGTAGACGATCGCCGCCGGGCGATGCTCGGCCAGGCCGCGCCGGCAGGCCTGCCGGGCCAGCCGGGCCTGGACGAAGTCGGTCAGGGCGAACGTGCGGACCTGCGGGACCGGACCGGTGCTGACGCTTCTCACCTCCGCACCGGCGCGGGAGAACGCGGCCGCCAGATCGCGCGCGGCGGCCGTCCATCCGCCGGTGCTGTCCACCGAGACCACCAGGATGTCCGCGCCCGGCACGGTCAGGCCCGGGTCACGCGGGGCCAAGCCGCCGGCACCGTCAGGCCCGAGTTTCGCGGGGGCGCACCGACCTCCCGTTCAGCTCGAACAGATTCGAGCGGAAACCGGGGGTCCGCACCAGCTTGATGGGCTTCAGTGGGGAGGTGCGCGAGATGTAGAAGCGGGCGCCGTCGCGTTCCTCGATCGCCGTCACGGCGGAGGACTGCCGGCGCCAGGCCAGCGCCCAGATGATCGCGAAGCCGGTGGCCACGGCCGGGACCTGAGGCAGTGAGAAGGCCAGCGCGCCCGCGCCGATCGTCGAGACCAGCAGCGGCCAGAGCCGGTTGAGCACGGTTCGGCTCGGCTGCAGCTCGGGCAGCGTGGCCTGCATCCGCGCGCTGGCCAGCAGCGAGGCGATCGGCTGCGAGGTCTCCGGCCTGCGCCCCAGCCAGACCCCGATCAGTCCGGCCGCCACCCACCACGCGGCCCCGAGCGGCACGACCAGATCGTCGCTGGTGCCATTGGCCCCGGCCAGCGTCACCACCGCCAGCACGCTGGCGGCGGCCGCGCTGATCAGGACCGTGACCCGGAGGAACTCGGTGAAGCGCATCGACTAATCGGCGGCCAGGATCGACAGCAGCTCCTGCACGCCCTCGGGCCCCTCGACCACCACATCGGCTTCGCTGCGGATCGCGGCGGGACCGTCCTCTGAGCTGACCCCCACGCGGATCGCCCGCTGCAGAGCACCGCCGTCGGCCAGTGCCTCGAGCGCGCGAAACGCATCGAGGTCGGTGGTGTCGTCGCCGACGTACATCGCCACATCGATCTCGGCGTTCTCGAGTAGGGCCGTGACCCCGGCGCCCTTGTCGATCCTGACGGGTGGCCGGACCTCGAGCACCTTGCGCCCGGCGTGGGTCTTGAGCCCGGCCGCCTGGGCTCGCGCGGCGATCTCGTCGACCGCCGCCTGCGCCGCCGACTCGTCGGGGGCGCCGCGCCAGTGGAAGGCGATGATCGCGCCCTTGTCCTCGACCCGCACCCGGCGGCGGCGCAGATCCGGGGTGTCGGCTTCGTGCCCGAACTCGTGGATCCGTCGGGCCCAATCCTCCAGACCCGGATCGAGCTTGGCCTCCGTCCAGCCCGCCCGCAGCAGTTCGGCGCCGTGCGAGCCCAGATACGAGATCGCCCCGATCGACACCATCGCCCGCGCTTCCGAAGCCCGGCGGCCGCTGACGCAAGCGACCAGGCCGTAGCGCTTGGTCACCGCGATCAGGAGCTGACGAGTGGCCTCGGGCACGCTGGCGTCGGCCGCATGCTGAACGATCGGCGCGAGCGTGCCATCTATGTCGAGCAGCACGGCGGCGCGGCTCCGGTTCGAGCGCAGCGGCGCGAGCGCCTCGGAAAGGAGCGCTGACGTCACCCCCCTAGTATGCCCGCTCATGTTGCGCGCCAGCGTGCCGTCTGCGCCGAGTTCCAGGGCGCCCGGAGACGACAGCGCAATAGGATTACCGCCTATGACCGAGCAACCCGATGGATACGGGATTTCCAGCCTGTCGGAGATGGGTGAGGGCTACGGGTTTCGCAAGATCCGCCACGCGGTCGGGGTGACCGCCTTTGGGATCAACGGCGTCGTGCTCCCCCCCGGCTTCGCGACGGGGATTCACTACCACGACGAACAGGAAGAGACGTATTTCGTACACGAGGGCGAGGTCGAGTTCCGCTTCGGCGACGGCACCACCCATCGGCTCGGCCCCGGCGGGGTCGTCCGCGTGGACGCGAGCACCCACCGGGGAATGCGCAACGTCGGCCACAGCGCCGCGACGGTGGTCGTGATCGGCGGCAAGGATGGCTATGTCGGCCGCGATGGACAGGCGGTCGATCAAGCCTCCAGCGGCGGTCCCCCCGGCGCCCCGTAGGGCGCCCGCCGCCCGAGTCCAGATGAGCACCCGCCCAGATCCGGTCGTGCTGCTGCACGGTCAGCCCGGAGGCGCACGCGACTGGGACGGGGTCCGCGCCGCCCTGGGCGAGCGCATCCACACCCTGGCCATCGACCGTCCCGGCTGGGACGGGGCCAGCGCCGCCGCCGGTCTGGCCGAGAACGCCGGCGCGGCCCTCGACGCGCTCGACGCCCTGGGCGCATCGCGGGCGACGCTGGTCGGACACAGCTTCGGCGCCGCGGTCGCCGGCTGGGTAGCCGCGCACCACCCGGATCGCGTAGGGGCGCTCGTGCTCGTCGCCCCGGCCGCCAACGTGGCCTCGCTGTTTCGCATCGACCGCTGGCTGGCCCTACCCGTCGCGGGTTATCTGGCCAGCGCGTCGGTGCTGGCCAGCGCCGGAGCCACGCTCGCCCTGGGACAGGCGCGCCGCTGGATCGCCGGACAACTGGCCCTCGACGAGCACTTCCTCCAGGACGCCGGCCGGGCGATGCGAAGGCCCCACGGCCTGGCGGGCGTTCGCGATCGAGCAGCGAGCCCTGATCCACGAGCTGCCGGCCCTGGAGCGGATGCTGCCCCGGATCGGCGCCCCCACCAAGGTGGTGATCGGAACCGCCGACCGGGTCGTGCCGCCCAGCTCGGCCCGCAAGCTGGCCACCCAGATCACCGGCGCGGAGCTGGTCGAGATCGAGCGCGCCAGCCACCTGCTGCCGCTACAGCACCCCGAACGGGTCGCCGAGTTGATCGCCGCGAGCGAGGGTTGGGAGTAGCTCCGTCGCCTCGTGAGGGCGGGCGCTCGACCGAGCCGGGTCGACGCCGGTTGGTATGCGTCTCGGGGTTGGGGGGTGCTGCGGAGGAGTGGGCCCCCGTCGCCCCGGGCCTCGACCGCTATGGCGAGGTGCTGTCGATGGAATTGACGCTTTCCTCGCAGCCCGGCGACGAGAGTGTCGGAGGTCCGTTCCAGCTGTCCCTGGCAGCCCTGGACCTAGCTCTGGAAGGCGCCACCGAGCCGCCGATCCTCATCGGTCATTCGATGGGTGCCCTGGCCGGCATGTTGCTCGCCGCCACCTACCCCGATCGGCTCGCCGGGCTCGTGCTGACCGCGCCGTTCGTGCCCGTGGCTCGCAACGGGCGGTCCTCGTTGGCCACCGCCGCCGATTACGCCCGCCATCGCGCCCTGTTCTTGGCCGGCTCGCGCTCGCGCCGGCGCCGGCGCCAGCGCTCCAGCGCGGTCAGTGTCGACTTCCGGACGCGGGCCAGCGGTCTGGGCGCCCTGGCCCGCTTCGGGCTGCGACCGTCCGCGTTTCACGCGATCGCCGCCCGGGTTGGCTGCCCCGCCCTAATCGTGCACGGCAGCGCTGACCATTACGTACCCCCCGCGTTCGCGCTGGCCGCCGCCGCTCGACATCCTGCCTGGCATATCCAGCTGATCCCGGGCGCGGGCCATTTCCCACACCGCGACAACGGCACTCCGTGGCTGGCCGTCGTCGAGCCATTTCTGCAGGATCTCCTCCCGCCCTGATCCGTGTCGGCGAGCCCCGGATCTGGAGCCCGAATCGCGAACCTGGTCAAGAACGTCCCAGCTGAGCCTGTCGCCCAAACTCGCCCAGCCCGGGCCGCGTTGTCGATAAGTGATGACGTGCTCTGAAGGCCGACTGACGCTGCGCCGGCCAGGGACCGGTCCTCGCAGGAGGGCGTGGGATGAAAGTCTCAATAGTTAGTACTTCCATCCCAACACCCCCGCTCAGGGTCGCCGCGGACGAGACGAGCCGAGCTGATTCGCGCCTCGGCGCCCACAGCGCATCCCGTGGCCTGCAAGCAGCGGATCCAACCTCTTCATCGCTGCAGCTCGTCGGCGAGAAACAAACGGTCCGCCGATTGCGCCACGCCGCCGTCCGCGGCGCGCTTTCGCTCCGCGCGGATGGTGAACCACACCCCACCGCCCAGCAGGAGCACCGGCGCGCCGAACAGCGGCAGGTCGATCAGCACGTGGCTGGCGCAGGCGAGGGCGATCATCTTCCCGCCCCCGCGACCGCCGGAGCGCGGGTA